>UQVG01000098.1 GCA_900544435.1 uncultured Erysipelotrichaceae bacterium
GGCACATTTTTAATACAAACTACAAAGGTCAGTGCTTTTTTAGCTGCATTCAGTCGATTGCATTTGCCTAAAGGTTTCACTATTGCACTTTCTGTTACATTGCGATACTTTCCGACAATGGCTGAGGAATGGAACTATATTAAGGACGCCATGGCTCTTCGAGGGATAACCGCTTCTTTTACAGAATTTTTATATTTATAACTTAAAGGTAGTTGTATTTCATTTTCTAAAACCACCATCATTTCTTTTAGATTAATGTATTGAACATATCTCATATTTACAAGGATTCCATAAGAAATTGTAATAAAATCATTTTTCTTTATCTTCTTAATAAAATCTTTGAAAGTAGAGCGTATTTTGTACTCCTCTCTTCCATGAATTACAATATAATTTTTATCTGTATGTATATATTGTATATCATCATAATATATCGCAACAATTCGATTACCACTTTCTACAATAATTCGATCGTGATCTGATTCTAATTTTTTAAGCAATCTATTCATCTTATTGTGAATATCTTCTTTTAATTTCTTTTTTCTAATAAAATCAAAAATATCATAATCTATGCTTTTATAAACAATATGATCATATTTAGTAATGATGATTCTAATGTATTTACTCATTTGAGTTTCTTTAAAAAACTCAAATGCTGTCATATTTTCCATCTCATAGTCTATATAAACAACATCAAAACAATCAATTTCATCAATCAACAACTTTGCTTCTTGAAAATATGATACTTCAAACATTTCATACTCTTGTAAGCAATTATGTATTTCTTCTAAAAAGTTTTTTTCATCATCTAAAATTGCTACTTTATACATTATTTCATCTCATGAACCATTTTTACATACTCCACAATTGTTTTATATGTTTTTCTTGTTTCTTTGTTTTTCATAAACTCTTTTGGCATATAAATATGGTCTTTAGCTTCTGCTTCTCTTTCATCTAATGGAATAGGTGTATTGACAACTCCTAAAATATAATCACATGAAACATTAAAAAATTTAGCCATTTCAGCAACTAAATATATATCTGGGATGGTTCTATTTTGTTCATAAAACTGTATTGTTTTCAATGATACCTTAAATATTTTTGATAATTCCTTTTGTGTCATTCCTTTTTCTAATCTTAAATATTGTAATCTCTCTCCTAACATTATTTTGTCCTCCATAAAAAGATTCTCGTTTGATAAATAAATAATTGCGATATTCTACTATCTCAAATAGTATTATATACTTTTTAATCAATAACATTCTAGTTAATTTTCCCACTATTTCTTTAATTTTCCCTAATAGTATCAAATTTTATTTTTTTCTATAAAATAAAATTGAAATCAAGAAAGGAAGTATATATGAACCATCTTGCTAAGTATCTAACAATGAAAATAATTCCTAGAGAATATGAAAATGATTTAGATCAAATTGAACTTGCAATTTATGGAATGGAAGGATTGTTATGCAACCTTTCTACCCTTTTTGTAGCGATTATTTTATCATTCATTTTTCATACAACTTACGAATTCGTTTTATTCATTTTCTTTTTTATACCATTAAGGTTATCCTATAAAAGTTTTCATTGTTCATCATTTCTACAATGTCTTGTCTTTTCAAACATGATCATTCTCTTTGCCTCATATTTTATTAAATATGTTACAAATATCCCTTTTTTAAGATTGATATGTTTGAGTTTAATAGTAGCCAATTACACTTTATCTTTTGAAAAAAACAAAAGACTTCATTGCATAGAAATATTGATTTTATACTTATGCTCTTTTATTGATTCATCTTTACTTGTTATTTACTTGATTTCTTTATTTATTAACACTATTTTAATTTTATTGAAAAGAGGTGAAAATCATGTTTAAAGGATTATTTGATTTATTAGTTGGTTTTGCAGCAGTTTTAGATGTACCTCCTTCATGGTGGATCTTATATGAACCAAAGAAACCCCAAGCATTAAAAAACAAATAAAAAGATGATAAAAACTATCATCTTTTTATTTTCTATTTTATAATATTTCTATGGAAAAATATTATACAACAGGACAATTTGCAAAAATGGCAGGTGTCACATTAAGGACAATTCGATATTATGATAAAATAGGGCTTTTAAAACCATCGCATATTCTAGACAATGGATATCGTCAATATTGTAATAAAGATTTAATTACTCTTCAAAAGATTCTTGCTTTAAAAGAACTTGGATTTTCACTAGAAGAAATCTATCCTCTTATTATAGATAATGATAAAGATAGTTTTAAAGAATCTTTAAAACTACAAACTTCTTTGATTAACCAAAAAATGAATCATCTTAATAATTTAAAAGCAACCATTAAAAGCACTGAAAAAATTTTAGAACATGATCAAATTTCTTGGGAAAAGATTATTGAACTCATTAATCTCACAAATAATGATGAAAGCATTATTCAACAATATTTCAATAGTCAAAACTTATCTACACGTATTTATCTTCATGATCATTTTTCTGTTAATAAGGAAAGTTGGTTTGAATGGCTCTATCATCAAATAGACTTTTCTCATGTTTATCAACTTTTAGAAATTGGTTGTGGAAATGGAAAACTATGGGAAAATAATACCTATAATCTAAGAAATAGAGAGATTTTCTTATCAGATATTAGCGAAGGAATGTTAGAAGATACCAGAAAAAAACTTGGTAATGATTATAACTATATTGTTTTAGATGCTCAAAATATTCCTTTTAAAAATCATTTCTTTGATACGGTGATTGCAAATCATGTTCTATTTTATCTGCAAGATTTGAATCTTGGTCTTTTGGAAATATCTCGTGTTCTTAAGGATTATGGAATATTCTATTGTACAACTTATGGTAAAAATCATATGAAGGAAATTACTGAAATTGTTCATAATTTTGATTCACGTATTCAACTATCTAATAATAATCTTGTAGAACATTTTGGATTAGAAAATGGAAAAACTCTTTTAAGCCCTTATTTTAAACAAATTGAATTAAGGAGGTATGATGATTATTTAATAGTTGATGACGCTAAAGCATTAATGAACTATATAATGAGTTGTCATGGCAATCAAAAAGAATATTTAGGATATCGTTTAAAAGAATTTCAAGCTTACCTGAAAAAAATCATTGATGAAAATAATGGAATTAAAATTACTAAAGATTGTGGTTTATTTATTTGTAGAAAGTAGTCATACTTTAAGTGTGACACTTTTTTTATTGATAAAATGAAGAAATTTTATATTTTGTATTGACACTTACGTAACGTCATGGTTTATTGTTTAAGAGTAATCAAAAGGAGGTACTTCTATGAAAGGTATCGTATTAGCAGGAGGATCTGGAACAAGACTTTATCCTCTAACACAAGTAACAAGTAAACAATTATTGCCAATTTATGACAAACCAATGATTTATTATCCTTTGAGTATTTTAATGAATGCAGGCATTAAAGATATTTTAATTATCTCTACCCCTGATGATACTCCTCGTTTTAAAGAATTATTAGGTGATGGACATCAATTTGGTATTTCACTTCAATATAAAGTGCAACCATCTCCTGATGGATTAGCTCAAGCCTTTATTTTAGGTGAAGAATTTATTGATGGTGAAGCCTGTGCCATGATTTTAGGAGATAATATCTTCCATGGTCATGGTTTATCAAAACGTTTAAGAAAAGCCGCAAATAAAGAAGATGGCGCTACTGTTTTTGGATATTATGTTGATGATCCTGAAAGATTTGGTGTCGTTGAATTCGATGAAAATGGAAAAGCTATTTCATTAGAAGAAAAACCAGCTCAACCTAAATCAAATTATGCAGTTACTGGTCTTTATTTCTATGATAAACACGTTGTAGAATACGCAAAACAAATCAAACCATCTGCACGTGGTGAATTAGAAATCACTGACTTAAATAAAATCTATCTTGAAAAAGGTAATTTAGATGTTGAATTATTAGGTCAAGGATTTACATGGTTAGATACAGGAACTCATGAAAGTTTAGTAGATGCAACTAACTTTGTGAAAACTGTTGAAACTCATCAAAACAGAAAAATCGCTTGCCTTGAAGAAATTGCTTATAACAACGGATGGATTTCTAAAGATGAATTAAATACAGCATATGAACTTTATAAAAAGAATCAATATGGTAAGTATTTAAAAGATGTAATGGATGGAAAATTTATAGATCAATAAAAAGGAAGTAAAAAAGATGAAAGTTATTGAAACAAAAATTCCAGGTGTTTTAATTGTAGAAACAGATGTTTTTGGAGATCACCGTGGATACTTTACAGAAACTTATTCAAAACCTAAATATGAAAAATTAGGTATTACTGTTGATTTTGTACAAGACAACATGTCTTTTAGTGCACAAAAAGGAACTTTACGTGGTTTACATTGGCAAAACCCACCTTATGCACAATCTAAATTAGTATCTTGTACTAAAGGAAAAGTTATTGATGTTGCAGTAGATATTAGAAAAGGAAGTCCAACATTTGGTGAATGGGTTTCTGTTGAATTAAGCGCTGAAAATCATCGCCAATTCTTTATTCCACAAGGATTTGCCCATGGATTCTTAACTTTAACAGATGATGTTGAATTTAGATATAAAGTAGATAATGTGTATAATAAAGAATCTGAAGGTGGTATGCGTTATGATGATCCAACAGCTAATGTTGATTGGGGATCATTATTAAATGGTATTGAACCTGTTTTAAGTGAAAAAGATCAAACAGGACCAACTTTAGAAAATTCAAATAATCAATTTGTATATGAAGGAGATAAATAAATGAAAATTTTAGTAACAGGTGGTGCAGGTTTCATTGGTGGAAACTTTGTACATTATATGGTTAATAAATATCCAGAAGATATGATCGTTAACTTAGATAAATTAACTTATGCAGGTAACTTAGAAACTTGTAAACCAGTTGAAGGTAAACCAAATTATAAATTCGTTAAAGGTGATATCGCTGATAGAGAATTTATCTTTGATTTATTCAAAAAAGAAAAATTTGATGTTGTTGTTAACTTTGCAGCTGAATCACATGTAGATAGAAGTATTGAAGATCCTGAAATCTTTGTTAAAACAAATGTTATGGGAACAACGACTTTATTAGATGCATGTAATGAATTTGGTATTAAAAGATATCATCAAGTATCTACTGATGAAGTTTATGGTGATTTACCATTAGATAGACCTGATTTATTCTTTACAGAAGAAACACCATTACACACATCTAGTCCATATAGTTCATCAAAAGCTTCTGCAGATTTATTCGTATTAGCTTATCATAGAACTTTTGGATTACCAGTAACTATTTCAAGATGTTCAAATAACTATGGTCCTTACCATTTCCCAGAAAAATTAATTCCATTAATTATTTCTAGAGCATTAAATGATGAAGAATTACCAGTATACGGTACAGGAGAAAACGTACGTGATTGGTTACATGTTTATGATCACTGTGTTGCAATCGACTTAATCATTAGAAAAGGTCGTGTTGGAGAAGTTTATAATGTTGGTGGACATAACGAAAGAACTAACTTAGAAGTTGTTAAAACAATCTTAAAAGCTTTAGGTAAACCTGAATCATTAATCAAATTTGTTTCTGATAGAAAAGGTCATGATATGAGATATGCAATCGATCCAACTAAATTAGAAACTGAATTAGGATGGAAACCAAAATATACATTTGATACAGGTATTCTTCAAACAATTGATTGGTATTTAAATAACAAAGAATGGTGGGAAAACATCATTTCTGGTGAATATAAAAACTATTTCCAAAACATGTATGTAGATAAAGGAAGAGTTGAAGAATAAAAAACAAATGGATCTCGTCATGAGATCCATTTTTAATTAAACTGATATATATTTTTATCTAAATATTCACTACTTTTTTGTACTTCTTCATTAATATAATCTTGGCCATATTTTTCAATAATTGTTGGTAATTCAGAAAATAGATTCGTACCTAGTGCTAACTTATTCCCTTCTATATTGAATCCCATTGCAGCCAATGTTGTAGGATACATATCCATATGTGTAAATTTTCTATTTTTTATTTGATCAGTCGTCACTTTAGAATTAATAAAACAATTGTATGTCGTTCTTTGGTAATCTGAAGGAACATCATTAACATATTGTTGTGCCATTGTTGGATGATCACCAACTAACACAATGGTTGTATTTTCATACCAAGATTGACTTTTACACCAATCAATAAAACTATTAATAAGTTTTGATTGACATGCATATATATTTTCATATCTATTTTCATATGTATTAGGGCAATATTTACATAGAAACCCCTTAGGCATATGACAATCTATAGTTGCCATCGTAAAATTGAATTTACCTGTTTGTGCAAGCTGCGTAATCTCATTCTTAGCCAGTTCGAATAATTTATAATCGTCTAATCCCCATTGATTAAGTTCATTACTTTTAAATGAATATTCCTGTTTTAACGAATTAATATCACATATTTCATCAAATCCATGCTGTAAAAATAATTTATCTGTCCCTGCAAATTCTTTTTGAGAACCAATCATAAGTTCTTGTATATATCCGTTTTCATTTAAAATATCTCCAATTGTTTTAGCACCTGGCATAAATCGATTTTGTTGATCCATATCATTAGCAACTTCAACTTTTAAAGGTAATCCTGTAAATTGTGATGTCATGGATGCAATCGTCCAAGTTGTACCTGTAAAAGGTAATGCTCCACCTAGTTGGTCAGTATTAGAAAAATTAGTATTTTGTTTCGCTAATTCAGTTAATTCAGGTAAACAGTTAACTTTCTTGATACCACCATTTTCAGTGTCTAAAAAAGTATTTTCAAATGATTCTAAATAAATGTAAATAAGATTATTTGTATTATCTCCACTAATTTTAACATCTTCGGGATTCTGATAGATAATTGTACTATCTCCTATATATTCAGTATTTTTCTTTTTATGTACTTTCTTTTTTTTGTTATAAATTGTTGTTTTTTGAGATTGATAATTAAAATAAGCGACAACATCATAACGATTATTTGTATATAGTAAACTTAATATCAAAGTTATTACAATCAATAGAGAGCCCATGCACTTTAAATATTTGAAAGCTTTAGATGAACATCTTCTACGTAGATATAAAACACCAAAAATAAAAAGAATACTTAAAACAAATGATACAACAATTACTCTAATGATATAAGAAAAAATAACTGATGTATCTGTTCCACTCGTAGGTGATAATAAAGTGAATAATATTTCTTGAAACTTTACATTTCCAAAATTATTATAAATCCAAATATTCGAGTTCAATAAAAGGATATTAATAAAAAT
>UQVG01000099.1 GCA_900544435.1 uncultured Erysipelotrichaceae bacterium
TCAAAAGATGTGTCAGATGGTTAATTAAGTAATCTTTAAAAAAATAAACAAGGATAATAAAAAGATAGATTCCTAACATATAAATAATTAAATCTGTAAGTGTTTGACAAATAATAAAAACAACAAATGTACAGCAGATAAATGATAAATAAAGTAGATATATAGAGTAAGTTTTCTTTAAATAGTCTTTAAACATAATAAATACCCAAGACCTTTCTTTGTATGAATAAAATCATGCAACCCTATATCTTCAAGCTTCTTTCTTAGTCGATTGATATTAACGCTTAAGGTATTATCATCAATAAATTGATGATCATCCCATAAATGATTCATTAAATCAACACGAGAAACAATCACTTCAGCATGTTCAAATAAATATTCTAAGATTTTTAACTCATTTTTTGTAAGAATAAGTTCTTTTTGTTGATAAGTGAGTTTTCCTGTTAAAATATCTAAATGGACATCTTGATAAGTAAGTAAATGAAAATCTTTGGAAAAGCTATAAGTTCTTCTAAGAATTGCTTGTAATTTAGCTTGTACAACTTGTAAATCAAAAGGCTTATTGATAAAATCATCCCCACCCATATTCATTGCTAGAACAATGTTCATATTTTCATTTGCTGAAGAAATAAAAACAATGGGTACTTGTGAGATTTTTCTAATTTCTTGGCACCAATAATAACCATCAAAAAATGGTAAATGGATATCTAATAAAACAAGATCAGGTTGGAATTCTACAAATTCATCTAGAACATTTTCAAAATCTTCAACATATTTAACATGATAATGATATTTTTCAAAATGTTTTTGTAAACCTTTTGCAATAATCAAATCATCTTCTACAATTAATAATTTATACATAGCATCACCTTCTTTAAATATTATATAGAAAAACTTTTCATTCGTCACCTTACATTTACGTAAGATATGTTATAATGAAAAGCGATTGGGGGATATAATAATGATTTTTGAATATGATGAAAATAATTTAGACAAATTTGAAAACTTTAAAGGTGGAGAAAAATACATTGAAGCAAAGATGTACTTTGATGGTTTAAATCGTTTTATGATTGGACATATTCCTACTGGTGGAAGTGTTGGAGAACATGTACATGAAACAAATAGTGAAGTGATTTATGTCATTTCTGGTAATGGTTATGTTATTTATGATGGTCAAAGAGAAGAACTACATAAAGGAAGTGTTCATTACTGTCCAAAAGGTCATAAACATACAATGGTTAATGATCATGAAGAAGATCTTGTTTATTTTGCAGTTGTACCAGAACAATAATTCTTGATTTTTTGTCAAGAATTTTTATTTTTGTAAATAAAAATGTATAATAAAAGCGAGGTGAGAGTATGGATTCCTTTTTAAAAGAGATTGATACAGAATTATTAAAAAAATGGTTATTGAATCAAAATGAAGAAAATTGGGATGTTAAGGAAGTTAATGATAATATTGTGATTGAAACAAAGTATGGAATTGGTTCAATTAATTTCTATCCTGATTGTATGATTGAACTAGATGTTGAAAATAAGATTACCAAAGAAAAAGTCTTTTTTATTCATTTTCAAATGAATAATTTTCATCATGCTTTGGGTTTACTTTATGATATGCGTCTTTGTTTACAAACACTCACAACATCGACTAAAACAAAAGTATTATTATCTTGTACAAGTGGACTTACAACAGGTTTTTTTGCTGAAAAGTTAAATGAAGGAGTTCAATTATTAAATAAAGATTTTGAATTTAATGCAGTTTCTTATGGAAATCTTTATGAAGCAGCTAAAAATTATGATGTCATCTTACTAGCTCCACAAGTATCTTTCCGTTTATCTGAAGTTGAAGGAGTTTTAAAAGATAAACGTGTTTATGCTTTATCACCTACTTTATTTGGTAAATATGATGTAGGTAATACAATTGCTTTTTTAGAAGATGAACTTTTTAAAGAAAAAAAGATTCAAAATCATCAAGAAAGTCCTTTACCTATTAAACAAACTTTGAAAGCACATCATCAAGTTTTAGCTTTAGCTTTTATTCAATTAGATCAAAAAGTAAGACTTGTCAGTCGTTTATATGATGAAAATGATGTTATTTTAGAAGATTTTGAAGTTTATAAAAATGTTATTTCAGTGGATGATATTGTTGATTTAATTAATACGATTTTATATGAATATCCTGATATTGAACTTATTAGTTTATCACTTCCAGGAGTTGTTTATAATGGGGTGGTTACTTTAAAAAAATATGGTTTGAATGAATGTCATTTACAAGCTTTCTTAGAAGAAAAGTATACGCAAAAGATTGTCATCAATAATGATGTTAATACGATTGTGATGGGATATTTTGCTTCACAAGATGAATATGAGTCAGTTTCTTTCTTATATCAAGCGCGTATTGGTGGAACTGGTGGTGTAGGACATATTCATCGAGGACATTTAATTAAAGGAAGACATAATATTGCTGGTGAAATTCAATATTTACCAATTTCTTTTAGTAAGAATTACCAAGAAATAAAAAAGACACCAGAAGGAGCGCTTGAGTGGACAACAAAATATTGTTTAGGGATTACATCGATGGTCGCACCGGATGCGATTATTATTTATAATAAATTAGTAACGAATAGTGAAGATGTTAAAAAAGAAATGGAAAAGTATATGCCAAGTAGTTATATTCCAGATCTTATTAAGATAGAAAGTTTAAAGGAATATATGTTGATTGGATGTATTTTGTTAGGATTAAAAGAAATGTAAGAGGTATCTTTTTAAAAAGATACCTTTTTTTACATTTAATTATGACAACTGTCTTGTCAGATGTAAACAAAAGGAGTATACTCTCCTCGAGAAAAGGGAGAAGTTATATGGATAATATAGAAAAAATTAAAAAGTTAAAAGAAGAAAAAAATGCAATTATTTTAGCACATTATTATGTAGATGAAGAAGTACAAAAGATTGCTGATTATATTGGAGATTCGTTTTATCTTGCAAAAGTGGCAAGTCAAACAGAAGCTGACTGTATTGTTTTTGCAGGGGTTGAATTTATGGGAGAAAGTGCCAAAATCTTAAATCCTAACAAAAAAGTATTGATGCCAGATGCTTTTGCTGATTGTCCAATGGCACATATGATTACAATTAAAGAAATTAAAGAAATGAGAGAAAAATATGATGATTTAGCTATTGTTTGTTATATCAACTCAACTGCTGAAATTAAACAATATGCTGATGTATGTGTAACATCATCAAATGCTGTAAAGATTGTTAAAGCTTTACCACAAGAGAATATTTTCTTTATACCAGATCAAAATTTAGGAGATTTTGTTAGAAGACAAGTTCCTGAAAAAAATATAATGACAAATTATGGACATTGTCCACGTCATACAAATATTACTTTAGATAAATTAAATGAAGCAAAACAAAAATATCCAGACGCTAAAGTAGCTGTTCATCCAGAATGTAAAAGAGAAATTGTTGAAGCAGCTGATTTTGTAGGAAGTACTTCAGCAATTATTGACTATGTTGTACAAACAGATGCAAAAGATTTTATTATTGGAACGGTTGATGGTGTTTTCGCAAAAATTAAAGAATTAGCACCAAATAAAGAATTACACACAATTATGGATGTACAAGTTTGTCCAAATATGAAAAAAGTAACTTTAGAAAAAATCGTAGATGTTTTAGAAAATGAAACAAACGAAGTGATTTTAAATGATGATTTTATGCAAAAAGCATTAAGTCCTCTTAAGAAAATGTTGGAACTAGCAAAGTAGGAGTAGAATATGAAAACAGATGTATTAATAGTAGGTAGTGGATGTTCAGCACTTTATATGGCTTTACATTTACCAGAAAATTTAAATATTTTAATGGTTACTAAAAAAGAAGCAGAATTAAGTGATTCATTTTTAGCACAAGGTGGTATTTGTATGCTTAGAAATGAAGAAGATTATGATAGTTATTTTGAAGATACAATGAAAGCTGGACATTATGAAAATGATGCTTATTCGGTTGAATTAATGATTAAGTCTTCACCAGATGTTATTCAAGATTTAATGAGCTATGGTGTTGATTTTGAAAGAAATGAAGATGGAAGTCTTGCTTTTACAAGAGAAGGGGCACATAGTCATAAACGTATTCTTTATCATGAAGATATTACGGGTAAAGAAATCACAAGGCATTTATTGGAAAAAGTAAGAGAAAAGAAGAATGTAACACTTTTAGAAAATACACCTTTAGTTGATTTAATTGTTAGAGGTAATGTTGCTTTAGGTGGTGTTATTAAAAGAAATAATCAAGAAGAAAAAGTATATGCTAAAAAAGTCGTTCTAGCAACTGGAGGAATTGGTGGACTTTATAAACATTCTACAAATTATCCTCATTTAACTGGAGATGGAATTGAACTTTCTAAAAAATATCAAATTGAACTTAAGAATTTAGATTATGTACAAATTCATCCAACAACTTTATATACAACTGATCATGAAAGAAGTTTCTTGATTTCAGAATCTGTACGTGGAGAAGGTGCTATTCTTTTAGATAAAAATGGAAATCGTTTTGTAAATGAACTTCTTCCAAGAGATGTGGTTGCAGAAGCTATTTTTAAACAAATGGAAAAAGATCAAACTGATTATGTCTATGAAGATTTAAGACCAATTGGTAAAGAAGAAATTGCTAGCCATTTTCCTCATATCGTTGAACATTGTAAAGAAAAAGGATATGACGTCTTTAAAGAACCTATTCCTGTTGTACCTGCACAACATTATTTCATGGGTGGTATTAAAGTAGATTATGATAGTCATACAAGCATGAAACATTTATATGCTATTGGGGAAACAGCTTGTAATGGTGTTCATGGAAAAAATAGACTTGCAAGTAACTCACTTTTAGAAAGTTTAGTTTTTGCTAAACGTGCTGCTAAACGTATTGAAAAAAGTTTAAAGGAGAGAGCTCATTATATGTTTGATCAAACAACTTTAAAATTAAATGTAGATCCACTTATCATCAGTGCTTTAAAAGAAGATATTACCAGTGAAGATGTTTCTACAAACAGTGTCATGCCTTTTTCTAAAACAGGTGTTGTTGATTTAATTTGTAAAGAAGATGGAATTATTTGTGGTTTACAAATATTTGAACGTACTTTCGAATTATTAGATGAAGCGTGTGATGTTGAATTCTTTGTGAGTGATGGTGACCGCGTAGAAAAAGGACAACTTTTAGGACGTGTTAAAGGAGATGTTCGTATTTTATTAAGTGGAGAACGTGTGGCTTTAAATTACTTACAAAGAATGAGTGGTATTGCTACTTATACAGCAAATGTTCAAGAATATTTAAAAGATTCATCTATTCGTTTATTAGATACGCGTAAAACAACACCAAATAATCGTATTTTTGAAAAATATGCTGTAAGAGTCGGTGGTGGACATAATCATCGTTATAATTTAAGTGATGGTGTTTTATTAAAAGATAATCATATTGGTGCTGCTGGTGGGGTCAAAGAAGCTATTATGCTTGCTAAAGAATATGCTCCATTTGTTAGAAAAATTGAAATTGAAGTAGAAAATATGGAAATGGTCAAAGAAGCTGTAGAAGCAGGAGCTGATATTATCATGTTAGATAATATGGATGATGATATGTTAAAAGAAGCTATTGCTTATATTGATCATCGTGCTGAAATTGAAGTTTCAGGAAATGTCACAAAAGAAAACATTGCAAGACTTACAAATTTAGGAGTAGATTATGTTTCAAGCGGTGCTTTAACACATTCTGCACCAATATTAGACCTTTCATTGAAGAATTTACATGTGCTATAATATCAATTAAGGAGGGCGAGTTATGGATGGAAATAAAAGAAGACAAGCCATTATTGATATTTTAAAAAACAGTTTGCAACCTGTATCAGGAACATATTTAGCGAAAACCCTCCAAGTAAGTCGACAAGTCATTGTTCAAGACATTGCTTTACTTCGTGCTGGTGATTATGATATTTATTCAACACATAAAGGATATGTTTTAAATGCTCAAAAAGTTTGTAAACGTATTTTTAAGGTACATCATGATGACAATGAAGTAGAAAAAGAACTTTCTTTAATTGTTGACTTAGGTGGTTATGTTGAAGATGTCTTTGTTTATCATAAAGTTTATAATATTGTAAAAGCAACATTAAATATTGCTTCAAGAAGAGATATTAAAAATTATATGACAAATCTGCAAACAGGACATTCAAGCTTACTAAAAAATGTCACATCAGGATATCATTATCATACTGTTCATGCAGACAGTGAAGAAATTCTTGATGAAATTCAAGAAGAACTTCAAAAAGCTGGATTTCTTGCACAATTACAAGAATATGAACCTGTTGATTTTTGGAAAGATAAGTAAAATAAAAACATCAATATTTTGTTATTGATGTTTTTTTATACTATTTTTTAATTCTTCAATACTTGTGTAATCATATAAATGATCTTGAATATTAAGAATTTGTTGTTTAGAAAGATTGCTTATAAAATCACTGATATCTTCATGAAATTGCATTTTAATATATTTAATGATATTTTCTTTTGTTTTACTAAGCAAATTATCTATTTCATTGTTTGCTTCTTCAATCTTTCTATCACGAGAACGAAGTAATATCTCATTATCCAAACGATCTAGATATTCTTGGTATGATTCATCAGAAGATATATATTTGTCATGCATTTGTATCGCTTCCTTTATCCTATAATCTATTTCAATTTTATCATATGGTTTTTCTTTTTTAAAGAGATACATTAACTGATTAAAACTCGTCATTTCATTAATTACTTGATCAATATATTCTAGTTGAATAATTGTTATTTCCATACGATTAAATGGATAAACCATATGATGTTCATCATCAACCATCTCAAAATGGCATTTATAATAAGGGGCATTTTCTAGAATATGTCCGTAACTAATAATTAATGATCTTACGACATGGGCATTTGTGTAATCTTCTCCTTGCTTTACTTGTTGTCTTAAAAGTTCAGCATTATAAAGTTCAAAACGAACAAGTATCTCTTCATTTAAATCATAAGTTTGTAATTCAATATTGTAGATATCACCAACATCATCAATCGCTAGAATATCTAAAATAAGTTTCTTTTCATAAAAATTTTTACCATATTGTTGTGCATTTTGCAATTTTGTAGAAATGATTTTCCTATCTAAAACCAGCTCTTGACAAATAAGGGTTCTAATTCTTTCATTTTCAACAAGTAAATGATGAAAATATAAATCATTTGAATATTTTTTAAAATTCTCTCTATTTTTGTTCATAAAAAGTCCTCCAT
>UQVG01000100.1 GCA_900544435.1 uncultured Erysipelotrichaceae bacterium
AGATTGAAGAAAGGCTCAATCGTACATATAAGCAGAATTATTATGGAACTAATGGTTATGACAAAATCGAAGGTGCCAACAGCTACATGATTCTTTTTGTATGCTTTTTTAACTTTCTAAGACCACATTCATCATTAGGATTTAAAACACCCGTCACAGGATTATTTGATAATGATATGCTTATGCCTGATCAATGGCTTAAACTTATTGAAATATCACATCATTATCATCCGACAAATACAGCCAACTGATCATTTCTCTAAGATATGTTCCTAGAGACGATACCCTCATTGCGCCTTTTTCAGTCTTTTTTTATTACTTTTTATAATCCAATGATTTAGAAAATTCTGAAATATTAAGTTTTATAACTTTTTGAATGATTTCACATCGTTCATTGAGTCCTAAAACCTATGATTTTATATAGTTTTCATAAACTTTAGACTCTACCAATCTATCTTTTATTATGCTTTCTATAATTTTACTATAAAAAATTATGATATAAAAGTATTTAAATGAACTGTATAAATTGTTATTAATTTTTGTATAAAATAAAAGCTCTATAAAAGAGCCCTTATTAACTATTTATTATCTCCAAGTAAACGAAGAATATTTAAGAAAATATTAACAAAATCTAGATATAAACTAAATGCTCCATAAATACTTAATTTTTCTAGCATTTCTGGATTAGAAACAGCATTGTTATAAAGTTGCAATGATTTTTGCATATCATATGCTGTAATTCCAGCAAATAATACTAAAGAAATAAATGGCATAAGCAAAGAAAGAATACCAAAATTAAAAAATAACATAACAATTGAAAAAATAATATACACAAATAATCCAGCTAAACAAACAGTACCAATTCTTGTTAAATCCATTTTCACAACTGTTCCTAAAATAACAAGTACACCAAAATAGATTGCTGCTACTAAAAATGCAAGTCCTACACTTAGAGTTGTATAACTAGCAACAACATAAGAAAAGGTAACTCCTGTTAGAACTGAATAAGTTATATAAAGTACTTTTGCCATAATTGGTTTCATTGTCATCAAATGTCTTGATAAACCAATAACAACCGCAAATTGAAAAAAAATTAATAACAATGGTAACATACTCTCATTATAAATAAATGTTGTTTTCTCTAAAGCATAAGCAGTTATAAAAGTAGTTAATACCCCAATGACCATCCATTTAAAAATATTATTAATATATTGTTGAATTGTCATTGTTTTGTCTTCAACAAATTCATAAGTTTTATTATCCATAAATTTTCACCTATCCTTGAATAACACGATTATCTAAAATTTTCTTTTCAGGTAAAGCTTTTTCAACATATCCTAAAATACAACAACCAACACCAACATAATCTTCCAATTGCCATTTTTGAAGATATTCTTTTCCTTTTTCTAACTCAAACATTTCTTTACAACGATTAATCCAACAAGAACCTATATTTAAAGCATAAGCTCCTGCTTGCATAGCACCTATCACTAAAGATCCATCTTTTATACCATTTTTTTCATCTTTTGGAACAAAGATAAAACATACTGTTGGTGCTCCATAGAACGGATCTGACTCTTTACCCCAAACCTTAGCATTAAGTTTTGAAAGTTCTTTGATTTCTTCTTGATTTTGAACAACCACAATTTTGCTTGATTGTTTATTCATACCACTAGGTGCATTTAAACCACATGCTAAAATTGTTTGTAATTCTTCCTCTTTAATTTGTTCTTGTTTATAGCTTCGACAGCTTCTTCTTGTTGTAAGTACTTTAATGGCATCCATTTTTATCCCTCCAATCCTAAAAGATAATTAATAAATTGTTGTGCGGTTCTACCTGAAGTTCCTCCATGGGAAAGTTCCCATTTATTGGCTTCTAATAATAATTCTTTTTCTTCCATTTGAATATTATTTTTATGAGCTAATTCTAAAACAATATGATTAAATTCTTTTTTCATTGGTTTAGAATAATTGATTTTAACACCAAAACGATTAACTAAAGAAAGTTTTTCTTCCATTGTATCTGATTGATGCATTCCATTTTCTTGAACAACATCATTACGATCAGACCAGTTTTCTTTAATTAAATGTCTTCTATTACTTGTTGCATAAATAAGTATATTTTCAGGTTTTGTTTCAACTCCACCTTCAATAACTGCTTTTAAGAATTTATATTCAATTTCAAATTCTTCAAATGATAAATCATCCATATAAATAATGAAACGATAGTTTCTATTTTTAATCATCGCAATAATATTAGATAAATCTTTAAATTGATGTTTATAAATTTCAATCATTCTTAAACCTTGATCATAAAACTCATTCACGATTGCCTTAATACTTGTAGATTTACCTGTTCCACTATCTCCATAAAGTAAAACATTATTTGCTTTTCTACCTTCAACAAAAGCCACTGTATTATCCAATAATTTTTTCTTTTGAATTTCATAACCTACTAAATCATCTAAAATAACTTCATCCATATTATTAATAGGTTTTAATTGCACATAATTTTCTTGACTTGTTGCAATTCTAAAGGCTTTATTCAAACCAAACATACCTACACCATAATCTTTATAAAATTGAGTGACAACATCAAAGAATTCTTGTTCATTCTTTGTTTCTTCTAATTTTTTAGAAAGTTCTTGAACTTTTAAAGAAACATTTTTGTTATACATTAATTCTGGTTTTGATAAAGCATGATAATCAGAAAGTGTTGAAAAACAATCAATATTCAATTCTTTTTCAATACTACTAAAATCATAATGGAAAAGATCATAGAATACTTTAAAATCATTTAAAGCAAAATGATTAACAGTTCCTTCTCTAGCTCCTTGTTTTTCACAAGTCATACTAAATGGATTTTCATTTGTCATTAATAAATAAGTTAAATAATTATGCCATAAATTATCATTAAATCCATATTGAGTTGCAAGTTCTAATAATCTTTTTACTTGTCCATAAATTTCTTGACGAAGCTCATGATTAGATTTTTCATCATCTGATAACAACTTAGCAAGTTGTACTAAAATTTCATCCTCTGGTAAATTCCCATAAAGAATTAAGTTTGATATTAATTCATACATATATATAATCCCCCTAATTGCTTATATTTTACCTCATGTTTCATAAAATTGAAATAATTATGATGTATAATAGTAACTATGAGGTGAAAAAAATGGAAAATGGTGTTTTATTACAAGGTTTTCATTGGTATATCAAACCTGAAGAAAAACTTTGGAAACAACTTAAAGAAAAAGCAAAATCATATAAAGAAATGGGATTTTCAGCCATATGGTTACCACCTGCTTATAAAGGTGTTGGAGGTATTCATGATAATGGTTATGGTGTCTATGATCTTTATGATTTAGGAGAATTTAATCAAAAAGGTAGTATAGAAACAAAATATGGAACAAAAGATGACTATTTAGATTGTATTCAAGCTTTTCAAAAAAATAAGATAGATGTCTATGGAGATATTGTTTTAAATCATAAAATGGGGGCTGATGGTACTGAAATCGTTAACGCTAAAGAAGTCAACCGCCATAATACAAATGAAATCATTTCTGGTGATGAACAAATTGAAGTTGATACTCTTTTTACTTTCCCAGGTAGAAATAAAAAATATTCTGATTTTATTTGGCATTGGTATCATTTTGATGGGATTGATTATGATGAAAAGACCCATCGTAATACTATTTTCCTTTTTGATCATAAAAGTTGGGATCAAGAAGTAGATGATGAAAATGGTAATTATGATTATTTAATGGGTGCTGATTTAGATTTTAGTAATGATGAAACTGTTCAAGAAGTCACTTCATGGCTTCATTGGTATTTAAATTTAACTCATATCAATGGTTTGCGCTTAGACGCCGTTAAACATATTCCTGCTTATTTTTATAAAGATCTTTTACCTAAAATACGTCATGACTTTAATGAAGAAATGTTTACGGTTGGAGAGTATTGGCATGGAGATGTATATCATTTAGAAAACTATTTAAAAGAGGTCAATTTTGAAATGTCTTTATTTGATGTGCCCCTTCACTATCATTTCTATGATGCCAGCCATAATGAAAATTATGATCTCTCACATATTTTTGATCAAACTCTTGTTTCCATGTATCCATTTAATGCCGTCACTTTTGTAGATAATCATGATACAGAACCAAGTCAAGCGTTAGCTTCTTTTATTCCTGATTGGTTTAAGGGACATGCTTATTGTTTAACTCTTTTAAGAAAAGATGGCTATCCTTGTGTTTTCTATGGTGATTTAGAAGGTATTGATTATGAAAATGTTTCTTCTAAAAAAGAGATGCTTCAACAACTTCTATTTTTAAGAAAACATTATAATGAAGGTACACAAGTTGATTATTTTGATCATCCTTGTCTAATTGGTTGGACAAGACATACTGAAACAAAATCAATGGCAATCATGATGACTAATTCAAATGGTGGTATAAAATCAATGTATGTTGGTAAAGAATATCGTCATTGTTATTATGTCAATGTCTTTAATGGTTATCAAAGAGTTCTTATCAATGAAGATGGTTATGGTGATTTTTATTGTGAGGATAAAAACTTTGCTGTATACATAAAAGAGTAATGATTCAGTTTTACTGATTCATTACTCTTTTTTATCAATATAACAGACCTTACAAACTTCTTTGACCCAACGTGAAGCATCTAACAATAATTCTTCATGTCTTAAATCAAATTCAATAATATCAGGTTGTTTGAAATATTTTTCATAACGCCCTAGATACTTTTCACCCATTTTTTTAGCATAGAAAACATGTATTGTAGTTTGTGGCACTTGGATTTGCGTCCCAACTTTTGTATATAAATCACTACAAAATTGATTTTTCATTGATTCTTTAGAAATAAAAGATAAATCTATTCCTCTTCCCATGATTTCCATAAATTTCTTGCGATATTCTGCATGTTCATCTTGACTATTCATTCTTTTTTCAATGAATTTTTTAGCAAGTTTACTTCCTTTTCCAGTAATTAAAGGATAAATAATTGGCATAATAATTGCCGTTTGTATTTTAGCGAGTAATTTAGAAGTTTGATCCATATCACTTGAACCAATAATAGCATGATCTATATGAATGTTTTCTCTACTTACAAGTAATGAAACAAAAGAACCACCAAGCGAACATCCATAAGCCCCAAAGATGCTTCCATTAAAATGTTGTTGAATATACTGTTCAATCTTTTGAGTTTCATCTAGTTCAGAAATAAAAGTAGACTGTTCTGTTTCATCAAAGCCACTATAACTAACAATAGCCACATAAAAATGTTCTTTTAAACCTTCTATTACATGTCCAAAATTACTTTTCCAATAACAACCTGTTCCTGGAAATAACATCATGACTGGTTTTGCATTATCTCCAAATGTATATACTTTCATATAGCACCTCCAGTTAGTCTTAACTAACGTTATTTTAACATATTTTATAAAGAAAAAAGAAGGATTTCTCCTTCTAGTATTGTAAAAATATTTCTCTTATTTCATCACGATCATGTGTTTGTGTTAATGCTAACATTAACAAGACTCTTGCTTTTTGTGGTGATAATGTATTTGATGAAATACATAAATGATGTGGATCAAAAATTTCATCATCAAACACAATTCCTTGTGAAATACGTGAAGAACGTACAAAAATTGTTCCTTTTTCAGAAAGTTCTTCGATTGCTTTTAACCATGCTTGGCTATAATTTCCACTTCCTGATCCCGCAATAACAATACCTTCATGACCACTTGCAAGATCATATAAAATTTTAGCGTTCGCTCCACTGTAATAAAAAGCAATTGCTACACTTTTAATAGAATCAATACGTTTATTAAAACGTGATTTTACTGTATGGATTTTACTTGTTTGTGTATAGAAATAGACTTCTTGATCTTGCATATATCCTAAACATCCAAGAGATCTTTGATCAAAAGCATCGATCTTGAAGTTATTTACTTTTTCAATATCTCTTCCTGAATAAATCGTATTAGAAAATAATGCAAGGACACCTCGATTATATGATTCTCCATGACATGCTAAACAAATCGCTTGATAAAGATTGAATGGTCCATCTGCACTTGTCGCTGTTGCTGGACGCATCGCTCCTGTTAAAACGACCGGTTTAGGTGTATTTAATGTTAAAGTTAAAAAGTAGGCTGTTTCATCTAATGTATCTGTTCCATGAGTCACAACAGCTCCATCTATTGTATCATCAGATAAAATTTCTTCGATATTATTTTTTAAAATCAACCATTTTTCATGTGTCATTTCATTACTATCAATATTCATTAATTGATATTCTTTAATATGAGCTACTTCATTAATTTCTGGAATTGTTTCAATAATTGAATCAATATCAATTTCTCCTGCATGATATGCAGCTGTTTTTCCTTTTTTTCCAGTACCTGCAATTGTACCGCCTGTTGCAACAATAGCAATTGTTTTCATAGTTCCTCCTTAGTATCGTATTTGAAAAGATTTTTCATGTTCTTTTATATTTAGTAACTGATAATGGATTTGTTCTATTTCAATAAATGGTTGTTGATAAAGTTTTTCTATCATTTTTTCTATTAAATCTCCATCTCCTTGAACTTCCATAGAAACCGAACCATCATATTCATTTTTTACAAACCCCGTTAATTTTAATTCATTTGCGATAGAAAAGCAACGAAAACGAAAACCAACACCTTGAACTCTGCCTTTAAATAAATATTTTCTTCTTTCCATAAAAAATAACCGGTTCTCCCGATTATTTTAAACTATCCAAAATTTCTTTCATTTTAAAGGCAAGTCCTTGGCATTTTTCTACTGATAAAGAACATAAAGCAACACGAATACCCTTATTGACTTTAATTGTATAAATATCTTGAGCAAGCATTGCTTCATGGAAACGTGTTAATAAATCATCATCTTCAACTTTTAAAGTAACAAAGAAACCTTCTTTATAAGGATAATAAGTTAATCCACATTGATTAGCTTCACTTGTAAAGATTTCATATCTTTTTCTTAATAAATCAACATATTTTCCTTTTTCTGCATTGAATTCATCTTTATGTTCAGTTGTTACTTTAACAAAGTTTTCCATCGCTGCATTAGGAATATTAGACCAAGAAGCTCTAGCATGTTTTTCCATCAAAATTTCAAGTGCTCTAACATCTTCTTGATTTCTTGCTAAAATAACAGCACCTCCACATCTT
>UQVG01000101.1 GCA_900544435.1 uncultured Erysipelotrichaceae bacterium
ATCAATTCAATCGCCTTTTTTAAATACACTATTTTATTTGGCGCTTACATATTTATAATTATCATACTAAAAAAAGTCCATAAAACAGTTTCATTTTATGAAACTTAGTTTCTCTTGTAAGCGTATACATAGTGGTAAGACACTGTTATGATAGCTTTAAGGAGGGAATAGAATGAAAAAAGTAATAATGAAGATAGGTGTATGTTTTGCGCTCTTATTATCACTTATAAGTGTTTTTACGGGGAATATTTATGCTTATAGTGAAGGTGTGACTGTTGATTATAATACAACAGGATTAAGTGAAGCAAAATATCAGGCTACATTTGTTTTTGATGCTTCTCATTTAGAAAAAGAAGTAGAAAATGTTCAGTTAGAGGGTGGTTTTCAATTTATTAAAAAATCAGAAGATCATTTATATCAAGATAACCTAGCAAGTAATGCAGGAATTACTTGGTATAGTGCTTATGAATATCAAGAAGGAATGTATCCAACAGGTGGTTGTGGTAATAAAGATAGAACAGATTTAAAATATGATGGAAGTTGTATTTTATATGATATGGAAAAAGATGATACGCTTTATTCAGTTACTTTACCACTTCCAGCAACAGAATATTATTATGGATATTATGTTACATATCAAGATGGGTCTTCAGAAGTTATTCAAGATCCAGCAAATCCATCAAAAAGTAATCCTTTAAACCAACATGATGCTTCATGGTCTTATTTTTATGTAGGAAGTAAAGAAGATGCTTTAGAAGGACAAGAATATATTTATCCTAGTCAAAAAACAGGAAAACAAGAATACCAAAGCTATCAAGCATTTGATGGAACAACAAATCAAATAGGTGTTTATTTACCAGCAGGTTATGAAAATGGAAAAGATTATAAAACAATTTATTTAGCTCATGGTAATGGTGGTAATGAAACTGAATGGTGTCAATTAGGTTCTGCTAGTTCAATTGTTGAAAACTTAATAGCAGAAAATAAATTAGCAGATTCAATTGTTGTTACATTAAATAATTCACATTTTAGTGGAACAGGATTTGATGTAGCATCAAATAAAATTTTAGCTGATGATGTTGTTAATAATGTTATTCCATTTATTGAAAGTCATTATAAAGTTTCTACAGATCCAAATGATCGTAGTTATGCAGGTTTATCAGCAGGTGGTGTAGCAGCAAGTACAGTCATGGAATTAGCGCCTGATAGTTTTGGCGCATTTGGAATTATTTCAGCTGCTGTTCAAGTAGATGATAGTCTTTTTAGTGATGAATTAGTAAGTAAGTTAAAAACAAAGAAAATCTATATTTCAGCAGGGACAGTTGATTTTGGTTTGATTAATTCATTCTTTAAAGCTTCTGTTGTTGATTTCTTTATGCCACAATTAGATAAATATGGTATTGATTATACTTTTGAAAAACAAAATGGAGCCCATGATTGGAATACATGGAGAGGAGCATTTAGTCGCTTTGCTAGTGAAATCTTATGGAATCCAGAATATGTAACGTATCATTTAACAATGGTTGATACTTTAAACCAAGGAGATCAATTAACGGTTAAAACAGATATTCCCGTTTCTAAATATCAAACTTGTATCATTGATAATCAAGAAGTAACTCCTACAGTTAATACAGAAAATGATTTTGTAACTTTAACATTAGCATCATCAAAATTAGCACTTGGTAAACATACAATTACAGTTCAAGCAACGAATGGTAAGACTAGTGGTACTTTTGAAGTTATTGAAAAAGTAATGGTTAAAAATGAAACAAGTCAAGCTGTTAAAACTGGAGATGACAGTTATGGTCAATGGTATTTATTATTATGTCTTTTAAGCTTTGGATTCTTTAAAAAGAAAGCCTTTATAAGATAGAGCAGTGTTTCATTGCTCTTTTCTTTATTTTGGTATAAAATAATAAAAAGGAGCTAAAAAGATGAACCACAATATATTAAATAAGTTTCTAGAATTTATCCAAAGATGCAATACAGAAGCCATGAATAGCAATGACTATAATATTATTCAATGTGTTTTTAAATATATTGGAAAAGAAACCTTTCCTTCAAGTAACCAACTCTCTTTAGAAGCCAATGTCTCTAAAGCTAGCCTTTCACGATTTATTAAAAAATATGGTTTTGAAAACTATCAACAATTTAGAAGTCTTTTATCAACACAAACAACTTTATTAGGATACAATTTAAAAGTATTTTTATCACAAAACATTCTTTTAAAAAATGATCAAGAAATCAGTGATTATCTTTTTAAACAATGTATGGATAATTTATTAGCGACTAAACAACAATTAGATTTAAATAAATTATTACAAATCGTACGGCTTTTTAAAGAAAGTGAAGATATTACTTTTTTAGGAGATGAACATGATTTAGATGAGTTTCTTTTATTACAAATACAGTTATTGACTCAAGGAAAATGTGCTTATTTATTTAAAATGAATGAAACTAAAAAAGTAAGAAATTATTTTTTTAATGAACATTCTGTTGTGGTGATCGTTAATGTTTGTGATGGCTTTTTTCATTATCAGGATGCTTTAGAAATAGCTTTAAAAAAAGGTGCTAAAGTTATTTATATAAGTCAAGATAATAATCCAGAAATAGAAAAGAAAGTAGATATTTTTTATAAGTATGGAGTAGAAAAATCGATTAATACAGGATATGTTTCTTTGTATTATTTAGGGGAATTATTAGAAAAATTATGTATTAAATATTTATGAAAGAAGTTGAATATAGAAAAGTTAATGATTATGTATGATAAAATTAAAAGTGACTTTAGATGTGACAAATCCTGTGATTATTCAACACCAACAATACACTTATTCGTGATCATATCGTCATGAACAGTATCACGAAAATAAATATAATGGCGGGTATAGCTTTTAAAATAGACAAGATTGGATGATCTGCATGATATGTCATTGTGTGTATGAACCGAAGAAAGACTGACATAATTAAGACAGTAGGATTCAATCTTTTCAATCTGATCAAAAAAACTGTAATTCTGTGAAGCAAAGGTATACTTGATAATCAGTGAAAAATCTTGTATCATCAGTATCAACTGACGATTGAAAAGGAACAGTGTTAGAGGGATAGGATACTTTAACAGGCTGTTTCTTTTTCATTTCGTAATTTTCATAATTAAATAGTACTATAAATACAAAATAAAAAACAGATGGAGATTTTGCAGTTCATGATGCATAATGTTCCATCTGCTTTTTATTTTTAGATGTATTCAGTTTGCGGTTTAACACCATATCTTCTAACTCATCATTTACATCTCAATATTCATTTTTATCAACACAATTAGAATATAAAAACCATTTTTGCTTTATAAACCTCTAATGATATTCAAATAATCTTGCCTTTGATCAACAAACACATAAATAACAACTTCTTTTTTTTCTTCATTAACTTTATAGAATGCTAAATTCTTTTCTAATATTAGAACTCTGTAACCTTGTCTTTTTAACACTGCATATCTAGGCAAAGTTCCAATATAGGGATCATCTTCTAAAAGTGAGATAGTGTTTTCAATATAATCTAACTTTTCTAAAGCAAATTCATTGCCAAAATGATTCGCTAAATACAAAACGGTATGTCTGATTCCTTCATCTGCCTTATCTGTTCGAATAATATTATATTTCATATTACTTACCTTTTAATATCATTCTTAAATCATCAAATGTTTCATTTATAGGAGCAACTCGTCCATTTTTTACATCATCTTCAGCTTCAACAAGTGTTTCTAATAATTCAATATGAGCCTTCATATTTTGATATTCTTCAAAAGAAAGAGATACAGTATCTCCCTTACCATGTACAGTAATGATTACCGCTTCTTTTTCTTCTCTACATTGTTTAGAAATTTCATTATAATGATTTCTTAAATCTGCGGATGGTCTAATTGTTTCTCGTAGGTTTGACATAAAAATTCCTCCTATATTATTATAGACAAATTATATCATTTAATGTCTATGTGTTCAATGCAATATTGAGTAATAATCCTTTCTTTTTTTATTATCTCTGTTATTGATAATCTACGTTAATTCTTTATTGATATTTCTTGAAAAAAAATCAAATAGTAAAAAACTTCTAATAATATTTAAAATAACAAACCCCAAATCTATAAGCATTTGACGTTTTCTTAAAATACATAAAGAAATAAACCCGTCTTTAGAAGTTAGCACCATTTTTTTGTCTTGAACTTCTAAAGTTAGGTTTTATTATTGCATTATAAAAATTCTTTTCAAGAAGATATTCAACCGCATATCGAAGAAATTATAAAAAATGAAAAGATAGGGAATCAAAGATATATTTATCATTTATTATTAAAAAAGACAGGAATAAATTCTAAAATTGGTGAATTAGCAAGATATGTTGATATTGCAATTGAACAAGAAAAGAAAATAAATGAAGACATTCATCAATGTAAAGGAAATATAACGTGTAATACTGGTGAGATTATTTCCATGATAAAGAATGATTCAATAAAAATTAATTAAACTACAAAGAAATTCAAATAAAACTTGTGAAATGTTACACATAGACTTATGTGTAACTTGTTTTTATTTTCACATGATACTAAAATATGTGTAGTTAGAAAAGAGGAGATTTAATTATGGCAAACAGATTTGTATTAAATGAAACAAGTTATCATGGAAAAGGAGCAATTGAATCTATTCCTGAAGAAGCAAAAGCAAGAGGATTCAAAAAAGCTTTAGTATGTTCAGATCCAGACTTAGTAAAATTTGGAGTAACAGCAAAAGTTACTGATTTATTAGATAAAGCTGGATTAGCTTATGAATTATATTCTAATATTAAACCTAACCCAACAATTGAAAACGTTCAACAAGGTGTTAAAGCATTACATGATGCTGGAGCTGATTATATGATCGCTATTGGTGGTGGTTCATCAATGGATACAGCAAAAGCAGTAGGTATTATTGATAAAAACCCTGAATTTGCTGATGTAAGAAGTCTAGAAGGTGTTGCACCAACTAAAAATCCTTGTACACCAATCTTTGCAGTTCCTACAACAGCTGGTACTGCTGCTGAAGTAACAATCAACTATGTTATTACAGATGTTGAAAAAGATCGTAAAATGGTATGTGTAGACGTACATGATATTCCAGTTGTAGCATTCGTTGACCCAGATATGATGTCATCAATGCCTAAAGGATTAACTGCTGCTACAGGTATGGATGCTTTAACTCATGCAATCGAAGGTTATATTACTAAAGGTGCTTGGGAAATGTCAGATATGTTCCATATCAAAGCTATCGAAATTATTTCTAAATCATTAAAAGGTGCAGTAGAAAATACTCCTGAAGGTAGAGAAGGTATGGCTTTAGGTCAATATGTTGCAGGTATGGGATTCTCTAACGTAGGTTTAGGATTAGTTCACTCAATGGCTCATCCACTTGGAGCTTTATATGATACACCTCATGGTGTTGCTAATGCTATTATCTTACCAACAGTTATGGAATATAATGCTCCATATACTGGTGAAAAATATAAAGATATCGCAGAAGCAATGGGTGTAGATACTACTGGTATGTCTCAAGAAGAATATCGTAAAGCAGCTGTAGATGCAGTTAAACAATTATCTAAAGATGTTGGTATTCCAGCTGACTTAAAAGAAATCGTTAAAGAAGAAGATTTACAATTCTTAAGTGAATCAGCTTTAGCTGATGCTTGCTGCCCAGGTAACCCAAGAGATACAAGCGTAGAAGAAATTAAAGAATTATATAAATCATTATTATAATAATCAAATAGACAGTCCTCGATGAGGGCTGTTTTTTTGTTTTAAAATGTAAAAAAACAGAAATTTGTTATTAATTTCACAATAAAGTTGACTTTTTGCGAGGTTTTTATATAATTCTTTTTGCATGTTAAAAAGGGGAAATTCGATGGAAACAAATAAAAAATCAAGCTTTTCAGGTCGTTTAGGATATGTTATGGCGGTTGCTGGTTCAGCTGTTGGATTAGGAAACATTTGGCGTTTTCCATATCTTGCTGCTAAATATGGTGGAGGTACTTTTTTATTTACCTACATTATTTTAGCTTTAACAGTTGGCTTTGCTTTGCTTGTAAGCGAAACGGCTTTAGGAAGAAAAACAGGGAACAATCCAATCAAAGCATATAAAATCTTAGGAGCGAAAAAATTAAAGATTGGTGGTTGGTTGAATTCAATTATTCCAATGTTGATTGTTCCTTATTACTGTGTTGTTGGTGGTTGGGTATGTAAATACTTATTTGAATATTTAAGAGGATCAAGTCAAATCTTGACACAAGATACCTATTTTTCAAATTTTATTGCTAATCCAATTAGTCCAGCTTTTTGGTTAGTTGTTTTTGCAGTGTTAACTTTTATTGTGGTTATTAAAGGTGTAGAAAAAGGAATTGAAAAAGTAAGTAAGATCTTGATGCCTATTTTAGTAGTGATAGCTATTTTTATTTCAATTTATGGTTTAATGACACCAGGAGCTATTGAAGGCTTAAAATATTATATCATTCCTGATTTTTCTAGATTTAGTATTATGACAGTTATTGCTGCGATGGGGCAAATGTTCTATTCTTTATCGATTGGAATGGGAATTTTATTTACTTATGGTTCTTATATGAAAAAAGATGTTGATATGGAAAAGGCAATTTCTCAAGTAGAAATTATGGATACGTTGATTGCTTTTTTAGCGGGGTTAATGATTATTCCTGCAGTCTTTACATTTTCAGGAAAAGATAGTTTAAATGCTGGAGCGTCTTTAATGTTTATTACAATGCCAAAAGTATTTAATTCACTTCAATTAGGTGGATTTATTGGTGGTGTATTCTTTTTACTTGTTTTATTTGCTGCTTTAACATCAGCTATTTCATTGATGGAATGTTCAGCAGCAACTTTAATGGAACAATTCCATATTTCTAGAAAAAAAGCTGCTTGTACAATGCATATTGAAATGCTTGTTCTAGGAATTCCTATTTCACTTGGTTATGGTGTTTTAGGATGGATTCAACCATTAGGAATGACTTTATTAGATTTCTTTGATTTTGTAACAAATTCATGTATGATGCCAATTTCAGCATTATGTACAGTTTTATTAATTATTTTTGTGACTAAATTAAAGACAGTCTCAGATGAAATTAAAATTTCAT
>UQVG01000102.1 GCA_900544435.1 uncultured Erysipelotrichaceae bacterium
AATATGAAGGTGGAGTACTTCGTTTATCAGTTCCTAAATCTGATATGAAACAAATTGAAAATACTTCTACAATAAGTATTGAATAATATTAAATGAGAAATCCTACGGGATTTCTTTTTTTTGTATCATAAATTTAAAAAGTGGGCATATATTATAATGAGCATATCATAAAATACCATATTTATAAGCATATATTTGTTTAAATCCTAAAAAATGACAAGATATCTTTTTGTTCATTCAAAAAAACGTTGATAAAAAGGAGAAAAAATATTTTTAAAAGCATGTATTTTTTTAGAAATTTGACAAAACAGTGATATTTTGTTAGTATTCACCGGGGTGAGATTTATGTACTTTGATACACATTGTCATTTAAATAGTGAACAATTATATGAAAACAGAGATGAATTTATTAAGCATGCTTTAGACAATCATGTAGAAATGATGGTTGTTGTAGGGTATGATCTTGAGTCTTCCAAAAAGGCAGTTGAAATTGCTAAAGAGCATTCCTTTATCTATGCTGCTGTAGGTATTGGACCTAATGACTGTTTAAACACAACTACTCAAGATTTACAAATCATCGATGAGTACTTAAATGAACCAAAGGTCGTAGCACTTGGTGAAATCGGATTGGATTATTATTGGGATGATGTTCCTAGCGATAAACAAAAAGAAATTTTTCAACAACAAGTTGATCTTGCTAAAAAACATCAAAAACCAATTATTATTCATTGCAGAGATGCTTATGAAGATACTTATGAAGTGCTTAAAAGAAATGGACATCCAGGAATTATGCATTGTTATAGTGGATCAGTGGAAATGGCTAAAAGATTTATTGATTTAGGTTTTTATATTTCTTTAGCTGGACCAGTCACTTTTAAAAATGCAAGAGTTCCTAAAGATGTGGCAGAAAAAATAGGTTTAGAGCATTTATTAATTGAAACCGACTGTCCTTATTTAACACCACATCCATATCGTGGAAGCTTAAATGAGCCTGCAAATGTTGTGTATATTGCCCAGGAAATAGCGAAGCTAAAGAACATGGAGATAGAAAGCGTTGCAAGTCAGACAACGTTTAATGCTAAAAAAGTATTTGGCATTAAATAGGAGGAAAATTAATGAAAACAATTAAACAAATCATTTCAGATGCAGACCCCCGACTGAAAGGGGTATTAGTGATTATGATTGTCTATGTGATGGTTATGGCTACAACTGTTACATCAGGCGCAACTCAAGAAATTAAAGGTTATAAAGAAACCATTGAAATTCAGTATCAAGATGGTGGTCAAGAAGCTAAAGATTATTTAGTTAGACAAGATACTGTAAAAAATGTATTAAAAGAATTAGATGTAAATTTAAATGCAAAAGATACAGTTAATAAAGATATGGCTTATATTGTACAAAGTAAAGATTTACTTCTAGTCAATCGTATTAGTGAAGAAGAAGTTAAAGAAGTACAATATGTAGCTTCTCAAACAGTTCAAACAACTGGTTTACATTTATTTACAACAGAAGTTGTTCAACAAGGACAACGAGGACAAATTAATAATAAAGTGAAAGTCACTTACGAAAATGGTAAAATTGTCAAAAAAGAATTGTTATCAAGTGAAGTTGTAACTGAAAAAACAGATACGATTATTGCACATGGTACAGTTCAACCTGGGGCTTATTTTACTGGAAAACTGACAACTTATGGTGGCGATTGTGCAGGAGGAAATGGAACTTCATCATCAGGAATTTCTTTATCACCAACAACTGGTGTTAAAGGAAGTCATAGTGCAAAGTTAAGTTATAATGGTGGAAGTTATTATTGTTTAGCAGCAGATCCATCTATTCCTTTTGGAACAATTATTAAGATTACAAATCACAACTTAGGTATTGAATCAACAGCGTATGGTATTGTTGTTGATAGAGGTGGAGCTATTAAGAAAAATCATATTGATATTTTTAATGGAACAGAAGCTGGTAAATACTTTAAAGGTGGTACATCCAATAATACGCAATTTGAAATCGTATCTGTTGGTAGTGGCAAGAATTTTTGGAAATAGATGACAAGTATATCTCGAAGGAGGTATACTTTTTTTGTGGGGTGATGATATGAAAATAGGTGTTATTCAAGCTTCGTCACAAATAGAAAAAAATACTATTTTATATGAGTGTACAAAAGATTATGGGGAAGTTATCAATTTTGGTTGTTTTGAAGATGAAGAAAATTATTCTTATGTTGAAATTGCTTTAGAAATTTGTTTGCTTATTTCAAGTCAAGCAGTAGATTTTATAGTGACAGGATGTTCTTCAGGACAAGGAATGATGATTGCTTGTAATAGTCTACCAAATTTAATTTGTGGATATTTGCCAACACCACAGGATGCATATTTATTTGGAAGAATCAATGATGGTAATGTAGCTTCTTTACCGTTAGGACTTAACTATGGATGGGCTGGTGAAATTAATTTAAAAGCAACCCTCCAACAATTGTTTGAAGAACCTTTTGGGATAGGGTATCCTTTAAAAGATGCCAAACGAAAAATAGAAGATACAAAGAAAATAAAAGCATTAAATCAACTATGTAAAAAAGATATTATTGAATTTTTAGATGAAGTAGATGATCAATTGATGATAAAAGTTTTATCTAAAAAGAATGTGATAGATTATATTTTGGAACAAGGAAAAGAACAAAGAATAAAACAGTGGATTTTAAACAGGAGGTAATCCTGTTTTTTTATGAAAAAAGAGTGATAAAACGTACGAAACTCATCTTTTTTCCTCGTCAAAAAAGCAATGTTGGTGTACAATGGAAAAGAATTGAAAGGGAGTGTAAGTGATATGTATGACGTAATAGTTGTCGGAGGGGGACATGCTGGAATTGAAGCCAGTTTAGCACCTTCAAGAATGGGATTAAAAACATTACTTGTCACATCAAATATAAATAATATTGGGTCTATGCCATGTAATACTTCTATTGGTGGACCTGCTAAAGGAATCATTGTAAGAGAAATTGATGCTCTTGGTGGACAAATGTCTAAAACTGCAGATAAGACTTACTTACAAATGAAAATGTTAAATACAGCTAAAGGACCAGGAGTCCAATCTTTAAGAGCACAAGCTGATAAGAAAGCATATCCTCGTTATATGCAAAAAGTTGTTAAAGAACAAGAAAATCTAGATTTAATTGAAGGTATGGTTGAAGATCTCGTTATTGAAGACCAAACTGTTAAAGGGGTTATTCTTGATGATGGAACAACTTATTTATCTAAAACTGTTATTCTAACAACAGGAACTTATTTAAAAGCAGAAATTCTTGTGGGACATAGTAAACATGCTAGTGGACCTGATCAACAAAAAGAATCTAAATTCTTATCTGAAAAATTAAAAGAATGTGGATTTAGAATTCAAAGATTAAAAACAGGAACACCACCACGTGTTGAAATTAATAGTATTGATTATTCTAAAACATCATTACAACCAGGAACAGATGCAAAACTAGCATTTAGTTTTACCACAGATGAATATGTTCCTATTGAAAAACAAACACCATGTTATCTAACTTATACAAATGAAACAACACATAAAATCATTCATGATAATCTAGAAAAATGTGCGATGTATAGTGGACTTGTTAAAGGAATTGGACCACGTTATTGTCCATCCATTGAAGATAAAGTTGTTAAATTCTCAGATAAACCACAACATCAAATCTTCCTAGAACCTGAATCAAAAGAAATGAATTCAATCTATGTACAAGGTTTTTCAACATCAATGCCACATGATATCCAAGAACAAATGATTCGTACTTTACCAGGATTAGAAAACTGTAAAATCTTAAAATATGCTTATGCGATTGAATATGATGCAATCGATCCATTACAATTATGGCCATCATTAGAAACAAAAGTGATTAAAAACTTATTTACAGCTGGACAAATCAATGGAACAAGTGGTTATGAAGAAGCTGCTGGACAAGGATTAATGGCAGGAATCAATGCAACTCTTAAAGTAAGAAATGAAGCTCCTCTTGTTTTAAAAAGAGATGAAGCTTATATTGGGGTCATGATTGATGATTTAGTTACTAAAGGAACAAAAGAACCTTATCGTATGCTTACATCAAGAGCGGAATATCGTTTATTAATTAGACATGATAATGCTGATGAAAGATTATATGATTATAGTCATCAAATTGGTTTAGTTAAAGATGAAGAATATCAAAGATATCAAAATAAAATGAAAGGAATCTATGATGAAATAGAACGCTTAAGTACTATTCGTTTTACCCCAAAAGATGATATCAATGAAATGTTGGAACAAAATAATTCTTCACATTTAAAAGAAGGTGTTTCTGCAAAAGAACTTATTACTAGACCAGAAATCACTTATGATATGATGTTACCTTATATTGATCCACCTGAATTAAGTGATGAACAAAGAAGAAGAATTACAATTTTAATTAAATATGCAGGATATATTGAAAAAGCAAAAAGACAAGCACAAAAACAAATTAAAATGGAAGAAAAACATATTCCAGAAGATATTGATTATGAAGATGTAAAAAATCTTGCTTTAGAAGCAAAACAAAAATTGTCAGAAATTAGACCACTTACAATTGGTCAAGCTTCTCGTATATCAGGAATTAATCCTGCAGATATTTCAGTTTTATTGATTTATTTAAAACAAAAATATAACGGAGAATAATAATGAATGAATTAGAATTTCAAAATATACTTAAAGAAAAAGGAATCGAAGTAAGCGAACATCAACTTCAACAGTTTCAAAAATATTATGAAATATTAGTTGAATGGAATGAAAAAATGAATCTTACAGCAATAACTGATAAAGAAGATGTTTATTTAAAACATTTCTATGATTCAATTACTATTGCTTTTGATTTTGATTTCAATGATCAAACATTAATTGATGTAGGAGCAGGAGCTGGTTTTCCCTCAGTTCCTTTAAAAATTCTTTATCCAAATTTAAAAATTACAATCGTTGATTCCTTAAATAAAAGAATTACTTTCTTAAATCATTTATTTAAAGAATTAGAATTAGATAACTGTCAAGCAGTGGCTGCACGTGCAGAAGAATACGCTAAAGATCATCGTGAAAGTGTTGATATCGTGATGGCAAGAGCAGTAGCACGTTTAAATATCTTAGATGAACTTTGTTTACCACTTGTTAAAAAGAATGGTTATTTCTTATCTTTAAAAGGAAGACAAGCACCAGAAGAAGTAAAAGAAGCTAAAAAAGGTATTCAATTATTAGGTGGACAAATAGAAAGTACACATGATTTTACACTTGCAAATCATGATGATTTTAGAAGTAATATTATTATTAAAAAAGTAAAAGAAACACCAAAGAAGTATCCAAGAATATTTTCTAAAATAAAAAAGAGTCCATTGTAGGAGGGTATCATGTTTAATAATAAATTAAAAAATATAGATATTAATAAAATACAAGCAAATGAGAATCAGCCAAGAACTGTTTTTAATGAAGAAAAAATTGAAGAATTAGCTGCTTCTATTAAAGAAAATGGTTTAATACAACCTATAGTTGTAAGAAAAGTAAATGGAATTTACCAAATTATTGCAGGTGAAAGAAGATATCGTGCTTGTTGTTCTTTAAATATGAAACAAGTACCATGTATTATTGAAGATTATGATGATAAGCAAACACAAACACTTGCTATTATTGAAAATATTCAAAGAGAAGACTTATCACCATTAGAAGAAGCAAAAGCTTATCAAGCTTTAATTAAAGAATATGGTTATAGTCAAACAGAGCTTGCAGATATTGTTGGTAAAAAACAATCAACGATTGCTAATAAATTAAGATTATTAAAATTAAGTGATGATGTTCAATTTTCTTTAAATCAAAAACAAATAACAGAAAGACATGCTAGAGCAATGCTTTCTTTAAATGAAGAAAAACAACAAGAAGTTTTAAGAGAAGTTTTAAAGAAAAAACTAACAGTCGCTGATACTGAAAAATTAATCAAAAAAGAGCCAAAACCTAAAAAGAAAAAAGCAGAAGCTGATGTTAAAAAAACAGTTTCAAGAAATGTAAAAATTGCTTTAAATACATTACAACAAGCAATTAGTATGATTGAAAAAACAGGAACAAATTTACAACAAGAAACAGAAGATTTAGAAGATGAATATGTAATTACGATTAGAATACATAAATAGAGGTTTAAAATGAAGTTACTAGCAACAGATATGGATGGAACATTTCTAAGAGATGATAAATCTTATAGCGATGAATTTAATGATTTATATAAACAAATGTTAAAACAAGATATACAATTTGTGATTGCTTCAGGTAATCAATATGAAGCACTAGCCTGTAAATTTGATGAAGAAATCAAAAATGATCTTTATTATCTTTGTGAAAATGGTACAAAGATAGTTTATCAAGGGAAAACACTTTATAAAAAAGCTTTAGAAAAGCAAGATGCTCAAGAAGTTCTAGATATTTTAAAAGTAGATCAAGAATGTATGCTTGTTGTTTCTGGAGATAAACATGCATATATTTCTAAAAATTTTGAAAATAAAAAAGATTTTATTTCATTATTTATGAAAAATGTTCAATTTGTAGAAAGTTATGATGATATTGATGATGACATCTTGAAGTTTTCAATTGCTAGTTTTGATGATCAAATGGAACAAAGAATTGAAAAAATTCAAAAACAATTAAAACCACATCTTAAATTAGTAACAACTGGGAATGTTTGGTTTGATATTTTTTATAAAGATGTTAATAAAGGAACAACATTAACGCATCTTTTAGAAATTTTAAATATTAAACCAGAAGAAGCAGGAGCCTTTGGTGATCAAATGAATGATTATGAAATGTTACAAACTGTAAAATATGGTTATGCTATGGCTAATGCGATGCCACCTGTTAAAGAGGTTGCTTATCAAGTGATTGATAGTAATGAAAATGATGGGGTTATTTTAAAAATAAAAGAAATCTTAAAAGGTAACTATTAATAAAAATAAAGTGAACTATTTTGTGATTAATCAACAAGTAGTTCACTTTGTTTTTATAATTCTTTGTTAAAAATATCCCTGCTGTTTTTATTTAAGCTGTTGTGATTTCTTGAAGAAGCTTTAGTGGGCTTAT
>UQVG01000103.1 GCA_900544435.1 uncultured Erysipelotrichaceae bacterium
ATAAATAAAGAAAATAAGGTGTAAAATGATAATTTTGTTACAGAGATGAAACAAAAATAGACATTGAAAAATAAAGTAATAATGTTAAACTTTCTTTGGTTAGCTAAGACTAACTTATAGGAGGGTAAAATGAAAAAATTATTAAAGATAACACTTGCTTTAATGATGGCTTTAGGATTACAACTGACATCATTAAATGCAGTCGACGCATTAAATATTGATTTATCAAAAGCAGGGACATATCAAATTCCTGTTGAAAATTTAAAAAGTGCTGCACCACTTCCAGCAGTACAAAAAGCCTTTGCTGGTGCCTTTGGTGATACATTAGAAGTAACTGTTGATCAAGATGGAAAAATGCAAGCAGTTGCTACGTTACAAAATATGATTATTAACATGGGATCAGAATATTATGCAAATGTTTTAACAATTGCTGATGGAACAACTCTTTCAACAAAAGTAGAAAAGTCTACACAAGGAATGGGCGGAGAAACATTAGAAGTAGAAGTACCAGAAAAAATTTCTTTTGAATTACCTCAATTAGATGAAAATAATTCAACAGTTTTATCAATTACAGTTGATTTTATGAATTATTTTATGGGACAAGGAAAGGATTATCCAACAAATGTAACTTTAACATTAGATTTAGATAATGCAAAAGAATTACAAAAAGAATATGTTTTAGAAGATGGTACATATGACGTTCCTGTAAATGTTTTAAAAGAAAATAGTGATGATCAATCAATGGCAGCACAAGCTGTAGAATCAGCACAAATTACTGTTAAAAACAATGAAGTTGTTGTTACTTTAACATTAAAAGAAATGACAATGTATGGTATGAGTGCTTCTGTTGATAAAATGGAATATCAATTAAAAGATGGAACATATAAAGAAGCAACTGTTATTGAGGAAGAAGATGGACATCCAAAAAAAGTACAATTCAAATTAGATGAAAATAAAGAACTTACAAATGTTAAGTTTTATTATGGTGGAAGCCCAAGAGGTGCTATTGCAAGATTACAATTAAAATTAGATGGTCTAACAAAAGTTGATCCTACACCAGAAACACCAAAAGATGATGAAGATAAAAAAGATGAAGAAAATACTTCTCGTTTTACAAAAGATGGAACATATAGTGTAGATGTTGCTTTATGGAATGCTACAAGTGATAAAGAATCAATGGCAGCTTCTGCTATCAATTCAAAAGCAAAAATCATTGTTAAAGATGGTAAAGCAACAATGTATCTTTCAACAAAAGAAATGTCATTTGGAAGTATCAAAGCAAGTTTACAAGAATTCTATATTGGAAGTGAACAAGAAGATTATAAAAATCATAGTGCTACAATTATTGAAAAAGATGCACAAGGAAATCCAACATTATGGGCCTTTGAATTACCTCATGAAAATGAATATATTAATGTAATGATGAATCCACATGTTGCCATGATGGGAAATATGGATTTAGCAGCAAGATTAAAAATTGATTATACAACATTAACTTATGTTTCAGATAAAACAGAATTAGAAACAAATACTAAAAATGATAATCAACAAGAAAATACAAATAAAGATAATCAAACAAATGAAAACCAATCAGTTAAAACAGGTGATCAAACATCTATTCAGTTATTCATGACATTATTTATAATTTCTATAACAATGATTGGATTTATTTTAAGAAAGAAACATGAGGCATAAAAATGCCTCATATTTTTATGGAGGAACTATGAAAAAAATATTACAAATAAATATCATTTTGATGATGTTATTCATGTTTATTTCACCAGTCAGTGCTTTAAATGATGGGGCATATCTCGTTAGTCGTTCTACAAGTTATACCAATCCTCTTACGGGTAAAACAGAAGATGGAGGAGAAAATATTGCTTTAGGTGAAAGTATGGTAGGCAATATTGTAGAAAGTAAATTATTGGTTGAACAAACAAATGGAAAATATTATATCACTGTTGGTTTAGGTTTAGCTTCTAATGTCAGTAATGTACGATTTAAAGTGATGACATCAAGTGGGTCAATGAGTTCAGTTTCAGCGACTAAAACAGGAAGTAGTAGTGCAAATGGGGATACTGTTAATCATTATAGATTACAAGTCAGTTTTTTAGAACTTTATATAAGTCCTATTATGTATGTAAATCCAATGGGTAGAGATGTACAGTTTTTTATTAAACCTAATATTTCCTCGGCAATAGCAGGAACAGGAGTTTATAACAGTCAAATGATTCCTCAAAATACAGAAACATCAACAAGTCAAAATACACAATCAAATACATCAAAACCAACAACAAATCAAACAACTCAAGAAGAAACAACTAAGGAAACCCAAACATCAGAAACTACTGAAATACAACAAGCAACAGTAGGAACAATTACAAAAGAATCACTTATGGAAAATGCGACGGGGTTAAGTAATCATTTAATAAATTCCAAAGGAAAAGTCGATAAAAAATTAAAACTAACAGTTAAAAACTTAAAACATACAACTAAGGAAAGTACAACCAAAAAAGATAATACATTACTTATTGTAGGAATATGTATTGCATTTATTTTAGGAGGAATATTCTATGTTAAAAAAATTAAAAAGTAGTTTGGTATTTATCTGTTTAATATCTTTATTAACAGGATATGTCAATCAAAATCAAGAAGTAACAAGTGATCAAGAAATTACAGTTGCAGCTACTTCTATTGCTGTTACAGAAATTTTAGATCAATTAAATATTCCAGCTAAACAAGTTGTAGGAATTCCTCAAAGTGATAGTTATACTGTTCCTAAAAAATACCAAAAGTCAACAAAGATTGGTAATGCAATGACACCAGATATGGAAAAAATATCTACATTAAAACCTGATTTAATTTTAAGTCCTAATTCATTAGAAAGTGATCTTTCAAGTAAATATGAAAAAATCAAAATCAGTTCAAGTTTTTTAAATCTTAAAAACTTATCGGGAATGTATAAGAGTATTGAAGAATTAGGAAAATTATTTAATAAAGAAAAACAAGCTAAAAAACTTGTTGATGAGTATGTTGACTATATGGTTTCTTTTAGAGAAAAATATCAAAATAATGTGAGTCCACGTGTTTTAATCTTAATGGGACTTCCAGGAGGAAGTTATGTTGTAGCAACTGAATCAAGTTATGTTGGAGATTTAGTAAGATTAGCAGGTGGAACAAATATTTATGGTGATGGAGAAGGAAAAGATTTTGTTAATGTCAGTGTAGAAGATATGTTAAAACAAAATCCTGATATTATTTTAAGAACATCTCATGCCATGCCAAAACAAGTTATGGAGTATTTTCAACAAGAGTTTTCGAATAATCAAACTTGGCAACAATTTGATGCTGTTAAGAATAATAAAGTATATGATTTAAATAATGAATATTTTGGAATGAGTGCTAATTTTAATTATCAAAAAGGATTAGAAACATTAGAAGGAATTTTATATGAAAACAATTAAAAAGCATCCCTTATTGTTTATATTATCTTTATTTATCTTATTATGTATTTCATTCTTTATAGCAATTAATACAGGAACGATCAAAATCTCATTTATTCAATTATTAAAAGGACTCTTTATAGAATATAACAAAGATGTTGCAAGTATCTATCAAATACGTTTTCCTCGTGTCATTGTTACTATGCTTGTAGGATGTGCACTTGCTTTAGCAGGTTTATTATTTCAAGTAGTACTAAAGAATCCTTTAGCAGATCCAGGTATTATTGGAATCAGTGCAGGAGCACAATTAGTTAGTTTATTAGTAGGTATCTTTTTACCTGATTTATATACCATCAAACCATTGTTAACATGTTTAGGAGGATTAATAACATTTATATTGATTTATAGTTTATCTTGGAAATCAGGATTAAAAACAACAAGAATCATTCTTGTTGGTGTGGCTATTCATTATACGATAACAGCAATGATTTCCTTTATCGAAAGTATATCATCATCTATTTCTTCAGCTGCTGGAAGTGTTATTTTATATACATGGAATGATGTTCAATTATTGATCATTTATATTTTACCAATTTTAGTGATTTTATCATTTCTAACAAAAGCCTGTGATTTATTAGGATTAGAAGATCGTACATTATTATCATTAGGAATTAATGTTAATCTTTATCGATTTATCATTTCTTTATTAGCAGTTATTTTATGTAGTGTTTCAGTAGCGATTGCAGGTGTGTTAAGTTTTGTAGGTTTACTTGTTCCTCATCTTGCACGTTTATTTGTAGGTAATAAGCATAGTTATTTATTACCATCCTGTGGTTTATTAGGAGCTATCATTTTATTAATGGCAGATACAATTGGTAGAGTCATTATTGCTCCTTATGAAATTGCTCCAGCTATTTTAATGGCTTTAATTGGAGGACCATTATTTATTGTTTTATTAAAAAGGAGTTCAATGCATGAAAGTTAAAAATCTCTCTTTTAGTTACAATCAAAAATCATTTATTAAAGATTTAAATATAGAATTTAAAGAAAATCAAATAACAACAATTATTGGTTCAAATGGAAGTGGTAAATCAACACTACTGATGTTATTAAGTCGTATCTATAAACCTCAAGAAGGGAATATAGAAATTGATGAACAAAATATTTGGAACTATAAAATAAAAGATTTTGCGAAAAAGGTAGCTGTTGTTCATCAAAAAAATCAAATCTATGGAGATCAAGATGTAAAAACAATTGTGGGTTATGGAAGATTACCTTATCTTCATTATTCACAAAAGTTAACAGCTAAAGATTATGAAATCATTGATTGGGCTTTAGAGGTAACTCATTTAAAAGAATATCAAAATAGAACATTAAAAAGTTTATCTGGAGGACAACAACAACGTGTTTGGATAGCTATGGCTTTAGCACAAAAAACACCTTATCTTTTATTAGATGAACCAACAACCTATTTAGATATTAGATATCAATTAGAATTACTAAGATTACTCAAAGAAATCAATCAAAAATATAAAATAACAATTATTATGGTTTTACATGATATCAATCAAGCTATTCAATATTCAGATCATATCATTGGTATGAAACAAGGTCAGATTATTGTTGAAGGAAAAGCAAAAGATGTTATAACTCAAGAAGTTATTAAAAAGATATATGGGATAGATTTACAAACAACAAAAATCAATGATCAACCATTTGTACTTACAGTATAGGGCATAAGCCCTTTTTTTCTTGACAGTCATATGGGAATGGTATATTCTTATATCATACTAATTCTATATGAAATAAATAAATTGGTACAAAATAAAATTGGGGGAATAAAAAATGGAAAGAATTACAAGTTTTAGTGTTGATCATCGTAAACTTACAAAAGGAGTCTATGTATCAAGAATTGATGGGGATTTGATTACATATGATATTCGTATGACACAACCAAATGTTGAGCCAGCTTTAAAACCAGAAGCAGTACATACGATTGAACATATCGGAGCAACATTACTTAGAAATGGAAAATATAAAGATCAAGTGATTTATTTTGGACCAATGGGCTGTATGACAGGCTTTTATTTAATCGTAAGAGATTTAGATTTAGAGATAATTAATGGAATTGTAAAAGACGTTTACACACAAATTGCTTCATGGAATCAAGAAATTCCAGGAGCGAAGGAAGAAGAATGTGGAAACTATACTTTTATGGATTTAGAAGAAGCTAAAAAAGCAGCAGATTATTTTGTAAACAGTAAATGGGAACATAAATATCATTTACTTTAAGAAGAAATTGTTCATATACAATTTCCTTTTTTTTGCTATAATGGGGTAAATGAGGTAAAGATATGAAGAAAACAAAAGAAATAATTATTGATGCGTTCTGGCAATTATTAGAAGAAAAACCCTTTAATAAAATAACAGTTCAAAACATTGTTGAACGTTGTGCATTAAATAGAAACACTTTTTATTATCATTTTCAAGATATCCCAAATCTTGCTGAATATACAGTAAAATTATGGGCAGATGAAATCATTCAAAACAATTATGAATTTGGTTCACCAATGACGTGTCTTTCTCCTTTGGTAGAAGAATTTATAAAACATAAAAAAGCTTTCCAACATCTTTATTCATCATCTCAAAAAGATGAATTTATTACATATATGAATCATGTCGCTTTACATATTGTTAAAATGTTTATGAAACAATCTTCACATTATGTATCAAGAAGTGAAGATGAAAAGGAAACATTAACACATTTTTATAAATGCTTAATGATTGGTATTTTAATTGATTGGTTAGAATGCCAAGGAGATTATGATTTAAAATTATTTGTAGAAAAAATCTATCATTTAATAGATAGTTCCTCACAGACTTTATTATAAGTCTGTTTTTTTGGTTATTTTACTTATTTTGTCCATTTTATAATCAATAAAAGAGGACTATATTATAAGTAGGAAGTGATACATATGAAAACATTAAATAAAGTAAAAATGAGTATTTGGATCAACGCTTTAAGTGCAATTATTATTGGTATTTTATTCTTGATCAATCCTCAAGAATCATTTCAAATGATTACGATTATTGCAGGAGTAATTATAACAGCAACAGGTATTCTTGATTTTATTTATTATTTTAATGGATGGTTAGATATTTATTTTATGAAGAATACATTATTAAGTGGTTTTCTAAAATGTTTGTTAGGAATCTTTGTGTTAACACATATACCACTTATGACAACTTTCTTCTCTTATATTTTTAGTTTATATATTATTATTAGTGCTTTATATTGTTTTGAAGCGTATACGTTTATTAAATCAGTGATCAGTTATTCTTTAACTTTTGATTATATTGTTGTTACAATTTTAATATTTACAGGTCTTGCGATGTTCTTTTTAGCACCAAGTACAGTGATTTCATCTTCATTTGTCATTGGCATATTATTTTTAATTAATGGAATATCTAATCTCTTTATTGCCTTTAGATTAACAAGAATTATTAAACAATATAGAACTTATATTCAATAAGCAGAGAAATCTGCTTTTTTTAATAATTAAAATATTTTAGCACTCATCTATTGACAGTGCTAAAAGTAAGAACTATAATGTATTTAGAAATTAGGAAAGGTAT
>UQVG01000104.1 GCA_900544435.1 uncultured Erysipelotrichaceae bacterium
TGTTTATATTATCATAACATTTATTTTAATTTACTCATAGTAAATTCACACTTTTGATTATCTATCATTTCTTTCATTGTACCACCTTCTTTCATAAAAAAAGATAGTAAGTCTTCTGATCTACTATCTTATCATTCATATTCACTTTTAAAAGCATTACACTATTTCAATCCAACATAAGTAATCGGCAATCTTCACTTTCATTCCATCCAAGATATGTACTCTTTGTATTGGACTTACTAATGATTCTAGTGTTCTCCAAAATACTTTTTCACTTAATTCTTTGTTGTTAATATAAAATTTCATTTGGTTTCCTGCTTTCTTTTAATGACATCCATTTTACCTCATCTCTGAAGTAAAAAATAGCGATTTTTAGGTAGTGACACCCTTTTATATGGGTGACATCCACGTAAATCGCTATTTTTTGATTCTTTAAAATATCTTAAAAAACGTTGATTTCATCGGTATTTTTTCGATGACATCCATTTTAACTCTTAATTTTGGTGGAGATGGCGGGAATCGAACCCGCGTCCAAAAGCAATTCCTCCAAAGCGTCTACAGTTTAGTCCATTGAATAATTTAACTTGGCTACAATCAACGAACAATTTTACACCAAGCGATTCTTTAAATTTTCGTGGTTAAAGTCAAGACTCCTTCAACCCTTATCCTAAAAGTTATAATACTAACAAATAGCTATAGGCTCACTAAATGTTAGCAGCTTTCATGTCTATGTCGACTAAGCGAAAGCGTAATTAGTTTGTCTGTTTCCAGTTATTTTTTGTTTGAGTTTAACGTACTCCAACGACTGCAGCTAAGGTCAAACATACCCCTGTCGAATCCAAGACATCCCCAGATTAGTAGTAATTTTTAAGAGACTTTTCGATATCTCTTTTTGCAGCTTTTTCTTTTAGATCATTACGTTTATCATAAAGTTTTTTACCTTTAGCAAGCGCAATTTCTAATTTAGCTTTAGATCCACTAAAATACATTTTAGTAGGTACGACAGTTAAGCCACCTTCTTTTAACTTATTAGTTATTTTAAGGATTTCTTTTTTATGAAGCAAGAGTTTTCTTGTTCTTCTTGCTTCATGATTAAAGATATTTCCATGATCATAAGGAGCGATATGCATGTTTTCTACATAAACTTCGTTATTTTTGATTCTTACAAAAGAATCTTTTAAATTCACATTACCTAAACGCACAGATTTAATTTCAGTTCCTTTTAATTCAATACCTGCTTCATAAGTATCTAACAAGAAATAATCATGATGTGCTTTTTTATTTTGAGAAATGATCTTCATACATATCACCACCTTTTCTATCTTCTTTTTCTTTTAAACTTTTGTTTTGGCTTTCTATCTCGTCGCTTATTTATTATAACAGTTTTTTTCTTCTTTTTGTTAGATTTCATACCAACAATTTGAAAATCTATTGTTTTTTCTCTTTTTGAAGCAGCTGAAACCTTAATTTTGACTTTATCAGACATCTTAAATCGTCTTCCAGTTCTTTTTCCAATTAATTGTAGATTTATGTCATCAAAATAATAGAAATCATCTACAAGATCTTCCATACGAATTAATCCTTCAATTGTATTTGGAAGTTCAACAAACATACCAAAGTTTGTAATTGAAGAAACAATTCCTTCAAAAGTTTCACCAATATGGTCTTCCATATATTCAGCCATCTTCATATCATCTACTTCACGTTCAATATCAATTGCTTTTCTTTCAAGCGAAGAAGCTTGATCAGCAACATTTTGCATAATAGAAGCAAAATGAAAAAGAGTTTCTTGATCTAATTTCTTTTTAAATAAATACGTACGTATCAAACGATGAACCATTAAATCAGGATAACGTCTAATTGGTGATGTAAAATGTGTATAATATTCATCCGCTAAACCAAAATGTCCTAAACATTGTTCATCATATCTTGCCTTTGCCATACAACGAAGAAGTAATGTAGAAATAATCACATGTTCATCTGTTCCTTTACTTGCTTCAACGATTTTACTTAATTCTTTAGAATGAATATCTTCTAACGAACCTTTTATTGTATAACCTAGAGTTCTAGAAATTGTAGAGAATTTTCTTAATTTATCTACCTTAGGATTTTCATGAACACGATAGATAAATGGTAAATCAAGCCATTTAAAATGTTTTGCAACTGTTTCATTAGCAACTAACATAAATGATTCAATAATACGGTCACTTTCTCCACGTTGTCTTAAAACAACATCTGTTGGTTTACCTTTTTCATCAACTAATACTTTAGCTTCATTTGTATCAAAATCGATTGCTCCACGATCTTCTCTTGTTTTTTGTAAAATTTCAGCAAGTTCTTTCATTAAGAAAAATAAATCACATACATGGCTATACTCTTCTTGTAGTTTTTCATCCCCTGCAAGTATTTTATTAACATTATTATAAGTCATTCTTTCAGTTGAATTAATAACTGATTCAACGATATCATGATCAATGACTTCCCCTTGAGGGGTAATTTCCATAAAACATGAAATTGCAAAACGATCCACATGAGGATTGAGTGAACAAATTCCATTAGATAATTTATGAGGAAGCATTGGAATAACACGATCCACTAAATAAATAGAAGTTCCTCTTGCAAGTGCTTCTTTATCTAATTCAGATCCTTCTTCTACATAATAAGAAACATCAGCAATATGTACCCCTAAATAATAATTTCCATTCTTTAATCTTCTTAAAGAAATTGCATCATCTAAGTCCTTGGCATCATCACCATCAATCGTAACAATCGTTTCATTTCTTAAATCAGTTCTTGTTTTAGCTTCTTCTTGATCAATTTCATTTTCAATTGATTCGATTTGTTCATAAACTTCTTTAGGAAATTCAACATGTGCTTCATGTTGAGAAACAACAGATAAAATATCAACCCCTGGATCTCCTACATGTCCTAAAATTTCTACGACATTTCCTTTTAAATAAGGTTTATACGTTTTAATTTCAACAACAACTTTATGTCCAGCTACTGCACCATGACTATGTGCATGATCTATATAAATAGGTTGTGTAAACTTTTGATCATCCGCATCAAAAACAAGTTCTCTTTTAGCGTTTTTCAACAGCCCAACAAGTCTTGTTTGTCCTCTTTCAATAACTTTAACAATTCTACCTTCTTGACGCGATCCTGTTTGATGCTTTTTAAGTTCAACCATGACTGTATCCATATTAAAAGCATCTTTTAAATCTCTTGAAGAAATAAAAATATCATCACTTTCTTCATCAATAATGACAAAACCAAAACCTCTTTTATTAATATGTAAAACACCTACAATATAATTAGAATTTTCTATTAATAAATATTCATTTTTATCATTTCTTACAATTTTACCCTCATCTTCTAATTGATTTAAAGCTTTAAGCAAAACTGTAAAACCTTCACTATTATTTAGATCTAATACATGTTGTAATTCATGAATTGATCTTTCTTTATCTTTTAATATATCCAAAATTCTTTCTTTCATCTTCTCACCTCCAAAAAAAATAGGACGCCTTGCGTCCTATTATTCATTAATTCATACGTAGTAGAATTGCGATCACGAAGAAGGCAATACTCAAAATCATTGTCATTCTAGACATTACTAAATCAACACCACGTTCTTTTTGTTCAGCAAAAAGATTTGAACTTTGACCAGTTAATGCATTAACAATATCATCTGATTTTCCACTTTGTAATAAACATAAAATAACAAGAGCAACGGAAATAACAACCATAGCAACCTTTAAAATTGTTTCAAACATATTTTTAACCTCCTTCGATTAATTTAATACATTGCATAGCAAATATTATCATAAAATCCTCATAAACACAACATAATTTTAAAATAACTTATGCATTATCTAAACCACAAACATAATATCGATCATTTACTTTTACAACTGTTACATTAACAGTTGAATTAAACCCTTCAATTTCTTCATTAAATGTTAAAGAAATAAGAACATTATAGTAATCATTATCTTCTAATCCTGAAATTGTTACCTTTGAAGGTGAATAAGAAATAATATTATATTTTAAAACTTCTAATTCAGGATATTGATTTTTATAACTGTAAAATGAAGTTTGTGCATATTGACTAAAGTTTTCTACCATTTCTGGATACATATAATCAAGACCACCAATTTCATTTTTTTTCTTATCTACAAATGTATAATAATCACATACAAAATAAGCAGCTACTAATTGACATTCATCTTCTTCATTTTTATTTTTATAACTTACATCTAATCTTGCATAGATATTATTTAATAATTCACTTTCTCCTGATTTAACATAAGGAGATTGGACTGTTTCTGTTTTAAGAGGTAAAGGTGTATTTTTTAAAGACATTACATAACCTACTCCAACAATCATTAATAAACAAGCCATGGCAATAATCAAATGATCTCTCATTGCTTTTTGAGGTGTTCTTCTTTGACGATAACGTTCTAAAAATTTTATTTTAGGTAATTTATCAGAATCAATGAAAATGTTTATAATTGTAAGCAATGGTTTATATTTTCTTGATATCATATCTGTAACTTCAACAAATATTTCAAACATCATCATTAAAGTAATAAATAAAATAGTCCCTGCTGTTGGATTATAATAATATAAGTAAGATGATAATGAAAATAAAAATGTTACTAAATAAAGAACCAAAACACTTTTCCTTTGTCCTAAATTTAACTTAAACATCAAATTATGATGCAAATGTCCTCGATCAGCTTCACTAAATTTTTTATGATGAATTTTTCTTCTTAAAATAGCAATTAATGTATCCATAATAGGAACCATTAAAACAATAATAGGTGCTCCTAAAGTAAAGAAAGCAGAAGCATTATAACCAAATCCTAATAAAGAAATAACAGAAATCATAAAGCCAATATATAAAGCACCACAATCTCCCATAAAAACCTTAGCAGGATGAAAGTTAAAAAACAAAAATCCCATAATACTTCCTGCAAGAATAAGTGATAAAGATGCAATATCACTTCTTCCTGAAAGTAAGGATGTCATTGAAATTGTAACAAGTACAATAATTGAAATTCCCGCTGATAAACCATCTAGACCATCAATTAGATTGATTGCATTGGTAATACCTACTATCCAAAATAAAGTAACAACACCTGAAAGAAATGTCATTGCATCACTTGGAAAATAGCCAAATCCTTTAATATAAATTTCTCCATAAATAATCACAATAAACGCTGCAATGACTTCAAAAATCAATTTTACTTTAGGAGATAAATCATGACTATCATCATATAATCCCACCATAAAAATAATAAATCCTGCAACCATAATAGCATTTATTTGATGATCAGCTTTTAAAAATAACGCTGATCCAATGAGTGAACTTAAATAAATGGCATAGCCACCAATACGTGCTATTTCATGTTTATGAACTGTTCTTTTATTCATATGTGCAACAATTCCTAACTGATTTCCTGCTTTAATAACAAGTGGAATCATTAAAGCCGAAATAATCGTTGTTGCAACAAATGAAAGAATGACCGTAAGTGACATTTAGCCACCTCCTTTATGCCTATATTATTCATTATTTTTAAGTAAATTTCAACTTTTAAATGGTTCTATGACTTGTATTCAAGTAAAAACTTGTCTATACTAGTATATAAGGAGGAATGTGTTTATGCATAGTTTAGGAATCTCTGTTTATCCAGATAAAAGTGATATTAAAGAAGTCTATGATTATATGGAAACTGCTGCTAAATTAGGTTTTACTAGAATCTTTACTTGTTTTTTATCTATTCCAGATGATAAAAGAGAAAGTTATTTAAAAGAATTTAAAGGGTTCATGGATAAAGCTCATGAATTAGGATTTGTTGTTGCTGCTGATACAAATCCAGAAGTATTTAAATTGATTGGAGCTACTCCAAATAATTTAAAACCATTTGCTGATTTAGGATTAGATATTATTCGTTTGGATGGTAACTTTGGTACTCAAGGAGATATTGCTGTTACTAGAAATCCTTATGGTATCAAAATTGAATTTAATGCTAGTATGGATGCTGGTGTTGATTTATTAATTAAAAACGGTGGAAATAAAGATCAAATCATTATGTGTCATAACTTCTTCCCAGAAAGATACACTGGGTTAGATTTTGATTTATTCCAACAATTCAATAAACAATGGAAAGCTTTAAATCTTCATACAGCTGCCTTTGTTTCAAGTCATAATGATCCAACAATTGGTCCTTGGGAAGTATTCTGTGGTTTACCTACAGTAGAAATCATGAGACCTTTACCAATTGAAGTACAAGCAAGATATTTATTAGCTACTGGAGATGTTGATGATATTATCGTTGGTAACTATCCAGCTAGTACAGAAGAATTAGAAGCATTATCAAAAATCAATTTCCAAGCTTTAGAATTACGTGTTGAAGAAGTACCAGAAATTACTGATAATGAAAAATACATCATGTATGAATTCGCACCACACTGGGATAGATATGATCATTCATCATTCATGTTAAGATCAAGCTTCCCAAGACTTCAATTCAAAAACCAAGCAACTGTTCAAGATTCAGGATTTGGTGATAAAAAAGAAGCTAAAGAAGACAAATCTATTCCACATCATGATTGTGGTAAAAAAGTATTCACTCGTGGAGACATTTTAGTAGTTAATGATAACTTAGCTCATTATCGTGGAGAATTAGAAGTTGTCTTAACTGAAATTCCAAATGACGGTGAAAGAAACTTAATTGGTAAAATTAAAGATGAAGATTTAGGTTTATTAGATTTCATTAAACCAGGTCAACATTTCAAATTTATTAAATAATTGAAAAAGGGCTTTTGCCCTTTTTATTTTGTTTTATTTTCTTAACGACTTAAGATGAATTTATTAATCACATCTTGTTCTTGAACATTATTCCCTTTTAAAGAATACCAATTCTTATAATATTTATTAGAATTACATCTATTATTTAAAACCATCCCACTTGGATGTATGAAATAAGCAACGCCCTGTATTTTTTCATCTTTCATAACTCTCGTATAATCTTTTCTAGCAATATTT
>UQVG01000105.1 GCA_900544435.1 uncultured Erysipelotrichaceae bacterium
CTGTACTCAATTTATCCGAACCATACTATGCACATGTGTCAGATGGTTAATTAAGAAATATAATATAAAACAATCACAATTTATCAATAAATAAAAAAAGGAGTGACCCCCTAATTTTGAAATGCACTTGATAAAATTCTTTCCAAATGTAAAGCAAGATAACCAATTTCTGATTCTGGTAATTCTTTATGAAGTACCTTTGATAAATTATCACACATCCTTATTGCTTGTTCATAAGCAAAAGGAAATTTATCTTTGGTAAATTCACTAATATCCATTTGTAATTGTTCATTAGTATTTAAACGAATGATTAGGAACTTAATATGATTCATTAAACGGGCATAAGAAATAGATTCAATATCAATTTTCATATTTAAATCCGTTTGTAATTTAATAATACTTTCATGAACAACACGAGCAGCTTCCATAGATTCTCCTACTTTATTAGAAGAAATTGCCGAGTGAATATGTAAAGTAATGAAACTTACTTCATCATTGTTGATTTCTTTATTAATAAAAGATTTAATAATTTCTTTTGATTTTAAAGCAACTTCATATTCATCAGGGAAAAGAAGTCGTATATCATAAGTAAATGGATTACTAGGCATGATATTTTCATCCATACGTTTGATCGTAAAATGAATATGATCAGCAAGTGGAATAAGAATGTCATGATTTACTTCTTGAAATTTATTAGTTGCTTCTTTGATGATTTCAGCTGCAATTTCTAAATAAACCGGATCAAGATAATCAATAACTTTCTTTAACTTATCTTTGGCTTGATAGTTTTTTTGCATCATATATTTTTTAGCTTGAGGTGGAATTTCAAAATGATCATTTACTTTTTTACCAAAACCAATTCCTTTAGCCAAAATAATAATTTCATTATTACCTTCTTTAGCAAGAATGGTATTATTATTTAATATTTTTAAGACTTGATACATTTTGTTCACCTACTTTCTTATTTTTAAAACTGTTTCGCCACTTTTTTTATTTCCATAAATCTTTTCAAGAGATTCTTGTCCTTTGGTTACGATCATTAAAAGACAATCATCTACTGCATTTTCTTTAATATAATGCAAATCTGCATTCCATAAAAGATCTCCTTTTTTTACCCTTTGATTTATTTTAACAAGAAGTTCAAACCCTTGTCCATTTAATTTTACGGTATTAATACCAAAATGAATCAATAATTCCATTCCATTATCCAATTCTATACCAATAGCATGTTTTGTAGGATAAATCATGGAAATCGTTCCATCACAAGGAGCAACCACTAAACCATGAAGAGGACGAATCATTAAACCATCCCCTAGAAGTTTATGGGCAAAGATATCATCATTACAATCTTCAATTGGTAAAACTTCGCCATCAACAATATTCCCAATTTCTAAATCTGTTGTATGATAAACAATTGTTTTTTCTTCATCATAAGCTTCAGGGACGTTTTCAAGATAATCATCAATCTTTGTTTTTAAAGAAGAAGCTTTAGGACCAAAAATAATCTGAATTGCATTTCCCTGTAATAATACAGCTGCAGCTCCTGCTTGTTTTAAAGAAGCTTCACTTACTAATTCAGGTTCTTGTAAGGTTGCACGTAATCGTGTAATACAACAATCTAGATCTGTAAAGTTACGGCGACCACCTAATCCTTTAAGAATCATTTGAACTTGAGGATCAATTAAAGATTGATCAAAAGAATAATCCATTTTCTTTTTATTAAAAATCGTTAATTTATTATCATCTTCTCTTCCTGGTGTTTTTAAATCAAATTTCTTAATTAAAAAACGGAATGAAAAATAATATATGAAGAAATAAATAAGCCCAAAGATTACAATAAAAACCCAATGAGTCTTACTATTGCCTTGTAATACCCCAAAAACAAGAAAATCAATCAAACCACAAGAAAAAGTAAAGCCAATTGTCACCCTTAAAGCTTGTGCTAAAACAAAAGCCGTACCCGCTAAAAAGACATCCACTACAAATAACATAGGCGCTACAAAGATAAAGGCAAATTCAATCGGTTCAGTAATTCCAGTCAATATACTGGTAAGAGCCGCTGATAAAAAGAGACTTCTTACAACTTTTTTTGATTCATCTTTAGCACATTGATACATCGCTAGTGCAGCTCCCGGTAAACCAAACATCATAATCATAAATTCACCAGAGAAATATTTTGTTGCTTCTACACTGAAATGTTTTAGATTTGGATCAGCTAATTGGGCAAAGAAGATATTTTGAGCACCATTGACCAAGACCCCATTAACTTCCATTGATCCCCCAATAGCTGTTTGATAAAAAGGCGTATAGAAAACATGGTGTAAACCAAAAGGAACAAGAGCTCGCTTAACAATTCCATAAACAAAAGTACCACCATAACCACTACTGGCAATCAATTGTCCAAGCTTAAAGATACTTGATTGAATACTTGGCCAAATATGAAACATTAAAAAACCAATAAATATATAAACAATCGTTGAAATAATTGGGACAAATCTTTCCCCTTCAAAGAAAGATAAAAAATTAGGTAATTGAATTTGATAGAAATGGTTATGTAAATAACTCACACCTAAACCAACAATAATCCCACCAAAGACTCCCATTTGTAGTGACATTTGTCCACATACATTTATCAGTGTTCCATCTACGGTATTAACTAAAACTTTATTACCATTAATAACACCATTAAAAGTAAGTAAACTATGAATTGTTGAATGCATCACAAAAAAAGCAATAATCGAAGATAAAACAGCGACTTCTTTTGATTTCTTAGCCATTCCTGAAGCAACAGAAGCTGCAAAAATTAAAGGTAGATTATCAAAAATAGTTTGTCCAACGGCCATTAATAATGTCAATATTTCATTTAAAACAGTCCCACTACCTAAAATACTTTCCATCCCCAATGAAGCAATTGTTGTTTCATTCGTTAAAGAACTCCCAATTCCTAAAAATAAACCAGCAATGGGTAAAACAGCAATAGGTAACATAAAACTACGCCCTATTCTTTGTAAAACACCAAAGATTCTTTTTCTCATATTCTTTCCCCTCTATAAAAAAAGTATAGAAATCTATACTTAAAACACACAATTTATCGCATTTAGTGTATCATAAAACTAGAAACATGTACAAATTTATTAAAGGAGAAAACTATGGAAGAAATCAAACAACTCGTTTATAACTATGCAAAAGCTATACACACTCAAAATGAAGAAGAATTTAAAGCATTATGGTCATCAAAAGAAAATATTTTGATTTCCCTTGCTAATCAGTTCAATGGGACGGATGCTATTTATCAAGATTTTTTAATTGGTGGAATTCAAAGTCATTATGAATCAATTGATCTAGTGGTTGAAAAGATTGATATTCGCATGATTGATGAAAATAAAGCGATTGTTGTTTTTAGATATCATACAGAATGTATTCGCAGAGATACACATGAACCTTATGGTATCCAAGGTTTAGAAACACAAATCGTCATTAAAGAAAATAATCAATGGAAATTGATGCATATTCATTATTCAAAAAAATAGGAGTTATACGAAATTCGTATAGCTCCTATTTTTTAATCTATAATCCTTCTTTTTCTAATAATTCAAGAAATTTATCTTTATTATAAGCTTTAGCTTTTCCTTCTTTAACAAGTAAAGCTTTATATTTTATTTTATCTTCATATTGAATACTTTCTTTTTTAATTTCTTGGTTATAAATATTAATTATCAATTTTTTATTCATAAATATATTCCTATTTTGTTTAGAGTATTTTAACATCTTTTTTATTGATATTCATTAGACAATAACGTTTAAACGAGTTTTTATAGGCATCTTTTATTATTAATTTTTTCTAGAAGCTACTTGTTCTAGAATTAAAAACAGCACATTTTGTGCTGTCTTGTATCTATTTCATTGGAGTTAATGTTCCACCATTAGATAATGTAATAGTTTGTCCATTTAACCAACTATTAGCAGAAGCATCATAATAAATAGTATGACCATTATCTTCAATTAAAGATAAATCATTGTTTTCTAAAGTTAAAGTAGTAACATAACTATCTCCAGTAACGATCCATTTAGAAGAACTATCTAAAGATAAGTTAACTTCTTTAGCGTTATTTTCACTATTGATCGTACTTGTAAGAGTTGAGCTTTTTAAAACAAATGAAGCAGTAGAAATATTATCAACACTGATATTTCCATTTAATGTTTGGTTTGTCGCATTAAATGTTAAGTTTCCACCATTACTTCCTTGACTACCCCATTCACCATCATTGCCAGAAACAGTAACTAATTGATTACTTCCATAATTTAATTTTGTATTTTCTAAGTTAATCACTGCATCTGTATTCGTAATGAAAAACATAGGTGATGTTTCATAAACTTTTGATTTTTTTGAAATAGTAAGTGTTGAATCAGTTGCAGTTCCTTTAGAATTAGAAACAGAAATTGTACCTGTTGAATAAACACAAGGTGAACCTTTTCCATTTGTATTTAAAGTTGAATTTTTAACAGTAACTGTTCCTTCACCACGATCAGTAGCAACAGCAGCACAGTGTTGACCACTTGTAGTAATAGTTACTTTATTTGCGTTAATAGTTCCACCATAAGTCGCATCTAAACCACGAGACGAATCTCCCGTTGTGGTAATTTTTGTATTGCTTACATTGGTTATTGCATTTTCTCCGGTAGAGAAAATAGCATTAGCACCTGTGGCATTTGTTTCAATTGTTGTATCTTTGATCGTTGCTTCACTTCCTTTTTGAACAAGGACAGCAGCATTTAAACCATAAAATTCACTGTTTTCAGTATTTGAAGACTCTCCTGATTTAGAAATTGTTAAACCTGTTGCATTCAATGAACCGCCATTGTTTACAACAATGGCGGATTCATCTAAAGAAGTAGCTGATAATGTTTTCTTTGATAATTCTTGACTATCAGAAACATCAACAACACCTTCGGTTGTTATTTGAGATGTATTGTTTGTTGGTGTTGTGTTATTAAATAACAAAGCATTACTTGATAATACAAGAGCACATACAAGTAAGATTGTTCCTACAACATTGACAACGGCATAGATAGCTGTAGGTTTTGCTTCATAGAATGTTTCAGCAAGTGTCTTGCTTCCAAATTTACTCATAATTAAATAAGTTATTGCAAGCATAAAGACTAAAACACTCACACTAATAATCACGATTTGTAATGCTGATAAAGATTGATTTGATGAAGTATTTTGATTCATTTGACCTGGTTGATTACTGTTTTGTTCATTTTGACCAGGTATACCTTGTTGGTTACCATTTGAATCTTGTCCTGGCATATCATTAGGTGCTTGTCCATTTTGAGTTGGAGCTTGTGAATTTGAATTTTCACTTGAATTTTGATTTGAATTTGATTGATCATTTGTACTTTGGTTACTATTTTCAGATGAATCTTGTTGATTAGATTCATTATTTTGTTGAGAATTACTTTGATTATTGTCTTGAGAACTATTATCTCCTTGACTAGGCATTGAAGGAGGTGTTCCTCCTGTTTGTTGCATCATAGAAGATGTATTATGATTTTTAGCATAATACAGAGTTCCTGAAATAGAACAAGGGAACGATAATACAAATTACACTGATTATAACGGATAATTTCTTTTTCATGTCTATCTCCTCCTGACACCTATATAGTACCCATTCTTTAACATATGGAAGTGTGAATAGTGTGTAAAAATATGGTAAACTCATATACAATTTTGGAATATGAAAAAGATGGAGTTAAGCGCTTACATGTGGTACTATGTATTTAGGAGGATTTTTTTATGGGAAAATTGGATAATAAAGTGGCAATTATTACAGGAGGAAATGCTGGCGTAGGTAAAGAAATCGCTAAATTGTTTGCAAGCGAAGGAGCAAAAGTTGTTATTTCAGCAAGACGTCAACAAGTCTTGGAAGAAGCAGCAAAAGAAATTGAAGCAGCAGGAGGAACTGTTTTATGTGTTCCTACTGATATTTCTAAAGTGGATGATGTTAAAAACTTAGTAAGTAAAACAGTTGAAACTTTTGGTCAATTAGATATTTTAATTAATAATGCAGGTGTTTTAGATAAAGGATTAAATGCGATTGATCAAATTGATTATGATGATTTAAATAGAGTTATTGATATTAATCAAAAAGGAACAATGTATTGTATGTCAGAAGCATTAAAAGTGATGAAAAGTGGAGCTTCTATCGTTAATATCTCAAGTGTTGCTGGACAATATGGTGCTGGTGGTGCTGTTTATGTATCTACTAAAGCAGCAATTATTGGGGTAACAAAACATGCAGCAATGCGTTTTGCTAAAGAAAAAATTAGATGTAATGTTATCTGTCCAGGAAGTATTACAACAGATATGGCAGCAGGATTAACACCTGATACAATGGATATGAAAATGATGGGTGCTATGTCAGCTCATAGTGATTTAACACTTCAACCTTGTAGTCCATTAGATGTTGCAAAAGTAGCACTTTTCTTAGCAAGTGATGATGCAGCACCACTTACAGGACAAGTTGTTGTAAGTGATTATGGAGTAGATTTATAATATAAAAAATAAAGAGATTTCATTTATTATTGAAGCAGTCAATAATAGAAATCTCTTTTTCATTTTAATCATTACTTAATTTAACAGGTACATACACAATACGTCCTCTAATTATTTGTTTATAAATATTTATGTGGTTTTTAGCTTGTACAATCCAAATAGGATATATATTTAAAATATCATGGCCTTCATCTTCATTAGAAGCAGCTACTTCTGATAAAAGAAAGGATCCATTAACGAACAAAAGTACTGGAATATTATCCGTTTTATTTTCTTTATATGAATAAATATAAAACTTTATTCTTCCTTTATTAGTAATATCTATATTGCATTTTAAATCATAATTCAGTTTGACTTCTCTACATAAAGTATCCTTATAATCATTAATTACAACATCATGTATAAAGTCTTTGATTT
>UQVG01000106.1 GCA_900544435.1 uncultured Erysipelotrichaceae bacterium
AAACAATCAATTGCTTCGAATTTATATCCAGGATAAATAAAGATATCTGTATTCTCACTTGTTGCTGTAAATTTACCATATTTTTTCATATTAGCTTCTAAAGTACGTGTTGATGTTGTTCCTACAGCGATGATTCTTTGACCATTTGCTTTTGCTTTGTTTAATTTATCAGCGACTTCTTCGCTGATCATATAGAATTCGCTATGCATATGATGATCTAAAACGTTTTCTTCTTTAACAGGTCTAAATGTTCCAAGACCAACATGTAAACAAACATCAAGGATTTCAATACCTTTATCTTTTATTTTTTGATTGATTTCTTCTGTAAAATGTAAACCAGCCGTAGGAGCTGCGGCACTTCCTTCAATTTTAGCATAAACTGTTTGATATCTATTTTTATCTTCAAGTTTTTCTTTAATATAAGGAGGTAAAGGCATTGTTCCTAATTGATCTAAGATTTCATAGAAAATCCCATCATATATCATTTCAAAAACACGAATACCTTCATCTTTGATTTCAATACATTTTGCTTTTAATAGCCCTTCACCAAAAGTAATCACCGTATTCATTTTAACAATACGAGCATTTCCACATAAACATTCCCAAGTATCTTTCTTTAATTCTTTTAACAAAAGAACTTCTACATGTCCATTTGTTTCTTCTTTAATTCCAAATAAACGCGCAGGAATAACTTTTGTATTATTTCTTACTAAAACATCGCCTGGTTTTAAATAATCAAGAATGTCATAAAAATGTCTGTGTTCAATATTTCCATTTTCTCTATTTACTACCATTAATCTAGAAGTATCTCTTTTTTCAACAGGATGTTGAGCAATGAGTTCTTCAGGTAGTTCAAAATCAAATTCACTTAATTTCATCTAAAAAGCCCTCTTATAAACATCTCTACCATATTTATCTAAAAATTCTTCTTTAAAATCTAATAAACAATCTTCTTGAATTGCTTTACGAATATCTTCAGAAAGTTGTAATAAAAATCTAACATTATGAATAGATAACAATGTTTTCCCAAATAATTCATCTGATTTATGAAGATGTCTTAAATAAGCTCTTGTATAATTTCTACAAGTATAACAATCACATTCAGGATCAATTGGTGTAAAATCTTCTTTAAACTTTTCATTATTAATATTCATACGTCCATGATGTGTCATTAAAGCACCATGTCTAGCAACACGTGTTGGTAAAACACAATCATACATATCAATACCACGAATAGCTGCTTCAATTAAATCAATTGGATTACCTACTCCCATTAAATAACGAGGTTTATCTTCAGGTAACCATTGAACAGCATCTTCAACCATTTTATACATGACATCTTTTGGTTCACCAACGCTTGTTCCACCAATTGAATAACCAGGAAAATCCATTTCTACAAGTGCTTTTGCACATTTTTCTCTTAAATCAGGATATTCTCCACCTTGAACAATTCCAAATAACGCTTGTTTTTCATTATGATGCGCTTCTTTACCTCTTTTAGCCCAACGAATTGTTCTTTCAACACTATGTTTCATATAATCATAAGTTGCTGGATAAGGAGCACATTCATCTAAAGACATAATCATATCTGCTCCTAATTTATTTTGAATATCGATAGCTTTTTCTGGAGATAAGAATAAAGACTTACCATCAATAATACTTTTAAAATAAACGCCTTCTTCTTTTATTTTTCTTGTTTTTCCTAAAGAAAAAACTTGAAATCCTCCACTATCTGTAAGCATAGGACCATCATAGTTCATAAATTTATGAAGCCCACCAGCTTTAGCTACAATATCTTCTCCAGGTCTTAACCATAAGTGATATGTATTAGAAAGGATAACTTGTGATCCCATTTCTTTTAACATTTCAGGGGCAATTCCTTTAACTGTAGCTAATGTTCCTACTGGCATAAACATAGGTGTTTCTACATCTCCATGAGGAGTATGTAAAATACCATATCTAGCACCACTTTGTTTACAAACATGTTTTAATTCATACCAAAAATCTTTCATTTTTCCACCTCTTTTTGCCTATTCATTATACATGAAAGTATTTATAAATAAAATAGAAAAAGAGCTAAAAGCTCTTAATCAAATGTAACATATTCATTTTCTAAAGGTTTAGCACCTTCTAAATGATCAACATGTAAAATAGGAATATTACTTTGAATAGATTCATCATATTCTAAGCTAATTGTTCCATCAACGACTAACCATTCATCTTTAATTAAATCTTTAGCGTATTTACTAATACATACTAAACCTAAAAGTTGCATATCGTCACTACAACATACCATGGCTTGTCTACCTAATACAAAACCATTTTCAATTAATTTATCACGGCCAATAACTTTACCTTTGATTTTAATTGTTTTATTTTCATAAATTTGTGGATTTTCCATAATATGCATACAGAAAATACCATAATCCATATCATTTACTTCAATATAATCATCATTTAAATTATAAGGTAAATCATTAACAGTTAAATCTTCAATTTGTCTATTTTTGTTTTCATAAACAATTTGACACATTGGATTTAAAGATTTAATACTTCCTCTAATAGGATATTTCTTTGTATTTTCATCACAACGATTAACAATAACTAAATCACTACCAGTAATATGATAAACAAATTGACCTCGCATATTGTTGTAATAAAGATCAAATGTTTCAGCAGAAATAGTTGTTAAGATTTGAACAACTTGCCATTGATCAATACAAATTTCATCAACGAATTTTGTATTATCCCACATACCATTATATTCAATCATAACTTGTGTTGGTTGATATTTTTGATGTAGATGAAGAAGAGTTTCATAATTTAAATCTTCTTCATTTTCAATAAATTCAACAGAAGCATTTTCTTTTTCTAAAGCTGGAATATCGAAAGCAACTTCACCTTCTTCACAGGCAATAATAAGTGTTTTTTCATCTTCACCAAAACCTTGTTCAAGAAGAGTATCTTGAATAAATGAAGATTTCCCACTTTCTAAAAATCCAGTAAATAAATAAACTCTTGTTTTATTCATACGCTTATCCTAAAAATAACTCCTTAATTGTATTTTCATCTAAGTCTTTACCAATTACACAAACTTGACCTGTATAAATAGGTTTACCTAAACGAATTTCAAATTCACCTGGTACTAAATCAAAATACCACCAGTCTTCATTTCCACTATCTACAAAACCTTTAGCTCTTAAAACATTATCATCATTACATAATTTATTTAAGATATCACTTAATTCAACTTCATTGTATTTTTTAACAGTATCAAATCCAATACTATTGAAAACTTCATCAGCATGATGGTGATGATGTCCACAACCACATTCATGATCATGGTGATGATGATCATGTCCACAACATTCATGGTCATGATCGTGTTCATGATGATCATGTCCACAACATTCATGGTCATGATCGTGTTCATGGTGATCGTGTCCACAACATTCATGGTCATGATCGTGTTCATGGTGATCATGTCCGCAACATTCATGGTCATGGTCGTGTTCATGTAATAATTCTTCTTGAATATTTACTTCACAAGCGTTGATGATATCTAAACCATTTAATTTGTCCCAAGCAGTTGTAATAATTGGGGTATGATCATTTAAACCTTTTAAGATGTCTAAACATTCTTGTAATTGAAATTCAGTAACATCTTGGCTACGACTTAATACAATTAATGAGGCATGTTCAACTTGGTTATTATAGAATTCACCAAAGTTTTTAGTATACATACGACATTTTTTAGCATCTACAACTGTAATAAAATTATCTAATTCCATTTCATCACTATTGATTGTAGAAACTGCTTTAATAACATCGGATAATTTACCAACACCAGAAGGTTCGATAATAACACGATCAGGATGATAAGTATCTAAAACTTCTTTTAATGATGTTTCGAAATCTCCTACTAAACTACAACAAATACATCCAGAGTTCATTTCGTTGATTGTAACACCAGAATCTTTTAAGAATGTTCCATCAATTCCAATTTCTCCAAATTCATTTTCTATTAATACGATTTTTTCATTTTGATATGCTTCAGCAATTAATTTTTTAATTAATGTTGTTTTTCCAGCACCTAAAAAGCCAGAAATAATATCTATTTTACTCATATATTTCACCTCCGCTAGATTATAACACTCATAAATCATTTCATCAAATGATAATACCTATGTTATAATAATTGACAAGTAAAGGGTGATAAAAATGAAATGTCCAATTATAAAGAAATGTGGAGGATGCTTTTATCCACAAGATCAATATCAAAATGAATTAAAAGAAAAGACATTATTTATAGAAAAAGAAATAAAGAAAGCAAAACTAAAGATTGATGTAAAATCAACAATGGCTTCGCCATTAGCTAATGGGTATCGAAATAAAGCAATTGTGGCTTTTAATCAAAAATATGAATATGGTCTTTATGAAGAACATAGTCAAGATATTATTCCATATAAACATTGTTTATTACATGAAGATATTATGGATGAAATCTTGCAATATATACAAAGCTATTTAAGAAAATTTCATGTTTCTATTTATGATCGTAAAAGAAATAAAGGATTATTAAGACATGTTTTAATTCGACGTGCAGTTAAAACAGATCAAACAATGGTCGTTTTAGTATGTAATGAAAATATATGGCGTGGTTCTAAACAATTTTGTAGTCAATTGGTCAAAAAATTTCCGAGTATTAAAACGATTGTTTTAAATGTCAATACAAGAAAAACACCAATTGTTTTAGGTAATGAAGATAAGGTTCTTTATGGGAAAGGATTTATTGTTGATGAATTATGTGGCTTGAAATTTAAAATTTCACCACAATCTTTTTATCAAATTAATCATGATCAATGTGTTAACCTTTATACTAAAGCATTATCTTTATTAAATATAAAAGGGGATGAAGCTGCAATTGATGCGTATTGTGGTATTGGAACAATAGGAATGATCTTATCTCAAAATGTAAAACAAGTCATTGGGGTGGAAAGTAATAGAGATGCTATTAAGGATGCTAAAAATAATGCTAAGATGAATCATCTTTCTAATATTCAGTTTGTATGTGATGATGCAACTGAATTTATGAAATCTTTAGCTAAAGAAAAATATAAAGTGGATGTTGTTATTATGGATCCACCTAGAAGTGGTTCTACAAAACAATTTATGGATTCTGTTAAAATATTAAATCCTAAACAAGTTGTTTATATTTCATGTGATCCAACAACACAAATAAGAGATATTCAATATTTTAAAAAGATAGGATATCATACAGATACAATGTATCTATATGATATGTTCCCTCATACTAAGCATGTAGAAAGTATTGTCTTGTTATCAAAAAATAAATAAGAAAATTGAAGGGAATAAAGAAATGGGAGACTGCTATAAATATTTTTGAAGACAGAATATTATGGAATGGTCGTTATTTTAAGTCAATTGATATTTTATTAGATAATAATGATCTTGATACAACAGGTTTTGCTATTATGGCAATCAATTGTTTGCTTGTAGAAACTTTATATCAATTTAAAGAAGTAGCTTAAAAGGAAACATAAATAAACAGTATAATCAACGATTAGATAATTTGCCAGAGGACACATTGCAAACGGTTATAATAGATATAAGAGGACAAGATGTACCTAATAAAACTATAAAGCAAATGGCAGATGATTTGCAAACAGCAAATCCATTGTTAGATGTACGCTTTAAGAAGTAAGGAGGATAAGATGGCGGTAGGATTTAAAGTAGACTATTATTGGTATCAAGTTGGAACTAGTGATTTTTTGCATGCTTTTTTTTCAACAATATGTATTAGACTGGAAAATGGAAAGTGGGGGAGTGTTTATCCTAAATTGATGAAAGAACTATATCAAGGTCGTTTAAAAAATCAAGATATAAACGAAGGAATGGAAGAATTAGGTAGAATAAAAAAAGAACTGAAAAAATTTCCTCCATCTTATGTAGTATGGGATGCAGAAGATTTAAAATTGACACCTCCATGGGGAAATAATATCAGTTCAGATATTACTGATTTGTCTAATTATTTTGTTACTAATGATGGAAGAGATCTGATTTCAGTTTTAAATGAGGCAATGGAAGATGCAAAGGAAATACACTCAGATATTGAAATTGATAAGTTATAATTTTCATAATACTGTAAGAGAAAAATAAAACATTTAAAAGCTAAAATTAGATAATGCTAACTTTGGCTTTTAAATGAGATGAGGTGGTAAATATTGAAAGAAGATCAAGTAATAGAAAAGCTAATTAAGGAAAAAAGTATTAGATGATAAGCGCATATATGTTTATGCATCGGTCAAAGGAGGAATTGGAGGCGTCATAGGAACAATAAATGGGCTAGTTCTTCTAAGCGTGTACAAGGATGTATTGTATATTCAGAAAGCTAATATCGATAATTCTTATGGTGAACAACTGGCAAAGATTCATATTCCTGATATGAAAAATATCCGAGGAAAGGCAGGATTGTTTGGTGGAAAGTTTTCTTTTAATTATGACGGGAAAGAATATAAATTTAAACTGCCAGCAAAAGCTGAAAAATTTGTGGATTTTTTCGTAAAGTAAAAGTGCGAGGATGACAGGATGAAGAGATTACAAAAATATATAGTGATTTTCGGAACAGCAATGTTATGCGTTAGTTTTAGTACTTGTTCCAAGCAATTAGATTTCGATGCCAAATCCTACGTCCAATCTTCTCTTGATGCAGAGTATCATGGAACATACGCAGATTATGTGAATCTGATGGAAATCTCAGAAGAGGATACGAAGAAACAGATAGTGCATATAGTAGAGAAAGTACGAATATTAGATTGAATTTTATTAAAAAAATGAATTATATATGTGAACATGAAGATGTAAATGAAAACATATAAAAAGATAAC
>UQVG01000107.1 GCA_900544435.1 uncultured Erysipelotrichaceae bacterium
AACCTCACGTATTTTAAACCAACTTATCGATCAACATTTTCTTTTTTATCAAGACAAGCATTTCGTTTTACAAGCTCAACAAAAAAATATCTATCATTAAAACATCACCTCGTTCGAAGTGATGTTTTTGATTAGATTTCTAAATTTAAAACGTCTTTAATATGTTCGATTGGCATTTCTTTTCCAGTCCATAATTTGAAAGCTTCTGCACCTTGATAAAGCATCATTCCTTCACCATTGATTGCTTTTTTAACGCCAAATTCTCTTGCAACTCTTAAAAGTTCTGTTTCTTTAGGAGCATATACAGTATCAGCAACATAAAGATCTTTTCTTAAATAAGAGGCATCTGGTAAAACCATTTGTCCTTCTAGTGGTTTCATTCCTACCCCTGTTTCATTAACAAATAAGTAAGATTCTTCGATTTCTCTTCTTAATGCTTCATGATCTGCTAGATCAAAGACTTGGGCTTTGGCTTTTGTATTTTCATTGATATTTTTACAATTTGTAAGAGCTTGTTGATAAAATTCATCTTGTCGATTAAAGATTGAAATTTCAGCAACACCATCTAAAGCCGCTTGAATTTCAATTGCAGTAGCTGCACCACCAGCTCCTACGATCGTTATTTTTTTACCAAGAGGATCAATTCCACTTTCTTTTAACCCTCTCATAAAACCAACACCATCAGTTGTTGTTCCAGTTAAAACACCATTATCATTAATAACCGTATTAACAGCTTGACACATCTTAGCAACTGGTGTTAAATGATCCAAATATTTAACAATCGTTGTTTTATTAGGCATGGAAACATTCCATCCTCTAACCTTCATTGCTTTTAAACCTTCTACTGTTTTTTCTAAGTTATGATGATCTACTTCAAAACACATATAACAATAATCAAGTCCTAATTTAGCAAAGGCTTCATTATGCATTGTTGGACTTTTAGAATGTCTAATTGGATAAGCAATCAATCCAATAAGTTCTGTATGTCCTGTTACTCTTTCTGTAATTTCTGCCATTTTAATTTTCCCCCTATAACAATTCTTTTTGTTTTAATAAATGAATGATATTTCTTGCTTCTTGTGTTCCTTCAATAATACGTCTTGCTCTTTTACAATCCCCTATTTCAAGAATATCAACATTTTCTTCTTGATAATAATCTTTAAGTTGTTGATAAAGTGGATTATAAGCTTTCATACCTAGACAGATAAAACCATAATCAAATGGAATCTTACTTTCTTTTTCATCCTTTTCAACAATAAAATAATCTTCATGAACTTCTTTAAGTTTTGTCGAAGTCATTTGTGTTACATGATGTTTTTCCATCATTTCTTTTGTTTGTGATTTGGTTACAGGATCTAAATCTCGTCCAATTTGATCCATCATTTCAATAATTGTTGGAGACGCTCCTCTATTAGCAAAATACTCTGCTACATCTAAACCAACAGCACCCCCACCAACAATAACAATTTCTTTATTCGTTGCATCTTGAGGATAAAGATCAAGATGATTCATAAATTTGTCAATACTGCTTACTTTATTATTTTCTAAATCAATATTTTCTTTTAAACCTTGAATTGGTGGAAGTAAGGGTTTCGACCCAGTCGCTACCACAATAATATCTGGTTTAAAATTATCTACAAATTCGCTTGTTGCTTCAACACCTTTTAAAATAAAGAGATCATGAAGTTTTTTGGCACGATGTTCTAAATATTTTGGAAAATGAGCCACACGATATTTTTCAGGAATTTGACTAATTTGTCTTGCAAGTCCCCCAAGTTCTTTTTCTTTTTCAATCAAGAAAGTTGTACATCCTACTTCAGAAGCTGTACAAGCTGCTTCTAATCCCGCTGTTCCACCGCCAATAACCACAACATTTGTTGGTTTATTAACTTTTAATTTTTTATAAGCATCATCATAAAAAACATCTGGGTTGACTGTACAACGAATCGGTCTATTTAAGCCAATACGATGCCCTGCACAACCGATGTTACAAGAAATGCATTGACGGATTTCTTGGATTTGTCCTATTTTTACTTTATGTGGCCAACTTGGATCAGCAATTGTTTGTCTTCCCATCCCAATTAAATCTGCATCTTGTTTTTCTAAAATATCAACAGCAACTTTTGGATTTCTAATATTTCCTGTTGTCATGACAACTTGATGAGGAAAAGCTTTTTTTACTTCACTTGCCATATAGCTACGCCATCCATCAGGATAATAATTGGCATCTATTTGTTTATGAATAGAATCACTTAATCCAGCAGAAACATCAATCATATCAACTTCTTGTTCAAAATATTTAAGTAATTCTATTGAGTCTTTTAAAGTATTTCCTCCTTCTAAAAATTCATCTGCGGAAATTCTTATGATAATAGGGAATTGTGTACCTACTGCTTTCCTTACTTTTTCAACAATAATGCGTGCAAAACGTGCTCTGTTTTCATAACTTCCCCCAAATTCATCTGTTCGTTTATTTGTAAGTGGCGATAAAAATTGAGAAATCAAATAAGAATGCCCAGCATGAATTTCTACTGCATCAAAACCAATAGTTTGTGCTCTTTTAGCAGCCATTGCATAATCATCTGCAATACTATAAATTTCTTCTACCGTTAATGCACGAGGAATTGCTCCACCTTCCTTATTAGCAACAGCACTGGCAGAAACAGGTTGCATTCCAATACGACTTTCCATCGCGCTGGCTCCTGCATGATTTAATTGAATTGCTATCTTTGTTCCATATTGATGAATCGTTTCACAAAGTTTATATAGGCGAGGAATATAATTATCAGCATCTATACGAAGTTGTGTTGTTCCATTACTTCCTTCTGGATATTTCACACAAGCATTTTCTACAATTAAAAGACCATAGCCTCCTTTAGCACGTCTTTCATAATAATCCATATGTAAAAACTCATTTCACCATTTTGTTCACCAAAGTTTGTTCCCATTGGTGTCATGACTAATCGATTATCTAAAGTCATATTTTTAATAGTGATTGGTTCAAATAATTTTTTATATTGATTCATATCATCATCCTCCATCGATTAATTCTAACAAAGAAAAAATAAGAGATAAATATAAAAAGTGTGACATATATCACAAAAAAGGTATTTCAATTTCTTTCTTGAAATACCTTTTCTAACGCTTGAATAATCACTTCATGATCTTCTATGGTCTTTATCCCGTAAAAGTAATTGTTCCAACAAATTCATCATTTTCCTAAAGAGAAAAACGTCTCCATAGATACCATAACTTTCATCATCAATCATATAATCATAAAGATGTGATTGCATACTCTCTAAAAAGACATATTATGAAGAATGTTTTATTTCATGACAAACTTTTTCTTTTCGTTTTAACCTTGACGTATTTTCTTGTTCACTGTATTCAACAATGATTTTATTTTTTATAAATAATTCTTGATGCAAAAGGTTTATCATACGCTTTAGTAGCCTCTATGATTTGTTGAATAATTTGACGGTGATATTTTGCTTAAATGTTTTAAAGCGACATTCTTCTTGTTTTAATATATCATTTTTATTTAGGTGATTTCCCTTATTTACAAAATAGTGATAATTAATCTTTCATAGTTCTTTTTTTCCTTTTTCTTTATCTTATAAATTCTTCCTACCTTTTAAAAGAGACTTTGTCTATTATGGTTTTAAGTTTCGCTTTTCTTTTGAAAATAATAAAAAAAGCGAAATCATGATTCGCTTTCTTTCATAATATCTAAAGAAGAAAAACGTGTTGTTTCACTTTCTTTTGAAATATTTATTCTCTTATTTAAGTTATCATCATAATTCAATTCAAAATAACAAGCATATAAAATATCTAAAATAAGTTTTATACTATTTTCGTTAACAAAGCCTCCTATTTTAGAATATAGCTTCTCTCTTGTAGAAATATTTAAAACAACATCCCCATATTTTCTTAAATCATTATCCCCTAAAGATGTAATAACAATAATCGAAACACCTTTTCTTTTAGCAAGACGTGCAAGATGAATCATTGAATCAATCTGACCAGAATAAGAAATCATTAATAAACAATCATCTTCATGAATTAAATTATCCATAAATAATTCTTCTCCAATAATTGGACAAATATGAACCATTTTTCCTAAACGATTCATATTTAATTGAAACGTTTGTCCTAATAATAAAGAATAAGAAATCGCTGAAAGATGAATGATATTTGCTTTTTGTAAAAGTGCAACAGCTTTTTGTAAATCATCGTGTTTTAAAAGAGATAAAGTATCATCTAATGTTTCTTTTGAAAGAGTCGTCATTTTAGAAGCAATTGTTTGAATCGTATCATTTTTAGTAAAAGGAAAATTAGGATCAATATGATTAAAATGCGTTAATATATATTTTTGTTCTTCTAAGAAATCTTTTTTAAATGATTCATAACCCTCGTAGCCTAATTTTTTAGCAAGTCTAATAATAGTTGCTGGAGAAGTAAATGTTTGATGAGCTAATTCTTGAATAGTCAGTTTCTCTATTTCTAATTTTTTATCTAATATATATTGAGCAACTTCTTTTTGAGATGATGATAAATGTATGGTTTCTAATTTTTGTATGATAAACATTTTCTTTCCTCATTTCATTTTAATAATTCTTTGACCAATTTTTGTATAAATTATTTCTGATAAAATACCAATTCCTATTCCTGATAAAATACCAAAAATCAACAAATAAGGTAAGTAATACATAAATACTGTTGAACTAAAAAAGTACATAGCTACTAGAAGTTGTCCAATATTATGAAAAATACCACCTATTATAGAAACAATGATATTTGAAAATAAACATGTTTTTTTAAATAAAAACATCATTAATAAAGATAAAATACCTCCTGCTAAACTATATAAAAACATATAAAGATTCGTAAAAACCATCGCAACGATCATTATTCTTAATAAAGTAACTACAAGGGCTTCTTTAAAACCAAAACATAAAAGAAGCGTCAATGTGACAACATTCGCAAGTCCTATTTTAGCTCCAGGAATGCCTACATAAAAAGGAATCAATGTTTCTATATAACTTAAAATAATAGCTATTGCACAAAATAGAGCTAAATAACAAATTTTTCTAATAGACTTTTCCATCTTGTTTTTGTTCATTTCCTTCCTTAACTTCTATTACTAAATGATGAGGTAAACAAACAATTGTTGCCCCTTTTTTTTCGATATGCCCTTGTTTTACACATAATTTATCAGGACACGTTGCTTCTATCATATAAACTTCATGATTTTTTATTTGTACTTTATTTTCATGATCAATATCTATTATTTGATCCTTATCTAAAGAATAATAACCATAAACTTCTTTATTTTTTGTTATTTCAATAAAACTCCCTTGTTGTTTAGATTTAAAAAGAAATAAACCACCTATAATTATTAATATAATAACAAACACAATCAAATCATTTTTAAATGTTTTATTTTTCATCCTTCTACTCCATGATATAATAAGAAAAAGGAGGTTCCCTATGAAAAAAGTATTACTTTCTTTACTCATTTTTTCATTTTTCCTTTGTGGCTGTCAAAAGACAACTCCTCTATCTTCTAAAGAATTTTGTTTAGATACAATCGTACAAATTACACTCTACGATTCATCTTCTAAAAATATTTTAAATAACTGTTTTGATTTATGCAAGAAGTATGAGCTTGTCTTTTCATCAAACAATAAAAAAAGTGAACTCTATCAACTAAATCATTCTTTACATAAATTAGAAAATCAAACAATTTCTAAAGAACTTTATCAAGTCATTAAACAGGGGCTTTATTATAGTGAATTATCAAATGGCGCTTTTGATATTACAATAGGATCTATTTCTTCTTTGTGGGATTTTAAAAACAATACGATTCCTCAAGATAATCTTATTAAAGAACATCTTCAAGATGTTTCTTATAAAAATATTGTTTTAGAAAAAAATCATCTCCGTTTTTTAAATGAACAAACAATGATTGATTTAGGAGCAATCGCTAAAGGATATATTGCAGATCAAATAAAAGACTATTTACTAAAGAAAAATGTTTCAAGTGCATTAATTAATTTAGGAGGTAATATTTTATGTGTTGGTCAAAAACAACAACAACCTTTTTTAATTGGTGTAACCAATCCTCAAGAAACTAATGATTCTATTTTAAGTTTAAATATCAATGACTTATCTGTTGTTACTAGTGGAACGTATCAAAGATATATAGAAACTGATTCAAAAAAATATCATCATATCTTAGATCCATCAACTGGTTATAGTTATGAAAATGGTCTATCAGCTGTAACAATTATTTCTAAAAGTTCTATTCAAGGTGATGCTTTGAGTACCGTTTGTTTTTCATTAGGAAAAGAAAAAGGAATGAAACTTTTAAATTCATTAAAAGATGTTTCTGGATGTTTTATTGATGAAAATAACCAAATAACTTATAGTAAACATTTTAAAAAGTTTCTAGCAAATTAAAAACTCTCCATGAGAGTTTTTAATATTATTTAATTATTTCTTTGATCATTTTTAAATCTTTGTTTTCTAACAAGGCATCAAATATTTGATCATATTGTGATAATGTTAAGTTTTCTAATAATTGATTATTTTCACCAGGAAAGAGTTTATTAAATAATTTTAATGTTTTTTCTTTGGCCTTAAGAAGTTCTCCTTCACTTTTTCCTTTTTCTAATCCTTTTTCTAGTCCTTCTTTTAAGCCTTCTTCTTTCCCTTCTTGTCGTATTCTTATCTTTTCTTGATGATGTTGTATCTTGACAAGCTGTCTTTTACTCGCTGCTAATACTAGTTCTTCATTTTCATTGAACTGATCCATCTTTTCTTTCATCATGATAACCACCTCACTGTTTAAT
>UQVG01000108.1 GCA_900544435.1 uncultured Erysipelotrichaceae bacterium
CCATAGACATCAATTATTTCTGCTTTTTCAAGTATTCTGATGGCCTGTTGTAATTCATCATGCTGGTTAAGTTTTTCTGTATCTTGAATGGTTTCTTTTTCTAATAAAGCAAGATTTTTTGTAATTGTCATCAAATCATCACTTAATAAAAAAGGAATAGAAGCATCTACATCTGTTTCTTCTAACATATAAGAAAGTTCTTTTAAATAAGCACTTTTAAATTCATTAAAACCACTATATCCTAACTTCTTAGCAATTCTTACAAGCAAAGGTGCGCTTGTAAACGTATTCCTTGCTATTTCATTAGCAGACATTTTTTCAATATTCATTCCTTGATCAATAATATAATTAACAATTTCCTTCTCTGTTTTTGAAAAATGTGTATTTTCTATTTGATTGACAATGAGCATAAAAATCTCCTTTCTATAATTCTATTGTTTCTAAATCATTAGGAACATAAATCTTCCCACTAAAATAAGCTTTTCCTTCTTTTGTATAAAGTTCTTTACGATTTTCAATATTTTGATCTTCGCTGTGATATAAAACCACATTTTTTACTTTTAATTTTTCAGCAAGCTGACACGCATCTTTAACTGTTGAATGATGTTTTTCATAAGGATGAAAAATATCTGCTTGATCATATAAACAAAAAGCTTCATGCAATAAATAATCACTCTTTAAAGCATATTTTTCATTTTCTTCATTATAAGGTTCATCCCCACAACATGTTAATTTTCTTTCTTGATCAAGTTCCATCATAAAACCAAATTGTTTAGCTTTCGTTGAATGAATATCAAAGAAAGTCACTTTCTTACCAATAATTTCTTTCGTTTGACCATCGTTTACAACCACAAGATGTAAACGATCATGAATAAATTTTGTTTGCTTACTTTGTAAAAGCATTTGAGAAATCGTTTCTAACATCTCAATCACTTCTTGATGACCATAAATATACGCTTCTCCTTCATATTTACCAGCTACCATATTTTGACAAATCAAACGAATCATCCAAATCATCCCTAATAAATGATCAATATGTTTATGTGTGACAAAAATATGTTTTACATCTTTCCAATTGATCCCTGCTTTTTCAAGTTGATTTAAAACTGTATTGCCCCCACCAGCATCAACCATCAAATAATCATTTTCATTTTCAATGACAAAACAAGTATTATAGCACTTTGTCACAAGTGCATTTCCTGTTCCAAGCATTGTTAATTTCAAGTAAATCCCCCCTCATCCTCTTTTATTTTAGCGAAAGAATTTTTCTTTGTAAAATAAAAATAGAGCCTAAGCCCTATTTTCTCTAAATATTTTTCCAAAGACAAATCTTACGATTGGTCCAGCAAAACATAATTGTAAGAAAAATGCCATTGGGAAATTTAAAACTGTTGTTTGTAACCAAACAGCAATGATTTGACTTCCTGCATTTTTAAATAAAAGTGTTGCTGCAAATGACATACATGGACACATTAAAATAATAGATACCACTGAAATCGCAATTACTAAATGAAATGGATGATTATTTTCTAAATCAACAATTTGAAATGCTTTCTTTTTAGCTAAATGTCCAATAATGACAAAATCTAAAATAAAAGCAACGGGTCCCATAATCACTAATTCATGAAAAGCATCTAAGAATACTTGATTTGTCATACCTCCTACATTTAAGGCAATGTTATAACAAATCATAAAATAGACCATCATGAAAACCATCATAATTGTAAAAATAATTTCTTGAAATTTTGTTTTTGGCATAAAAAAACCTCCTTATGATAATGAATTGTGTTGTTCGTTATCACTCAAGGAGTGTGCGTTTCCAATATAAACCAAATATTTAAGCCGAGTGTTATTCTATTAAATAATGTTAACTAAGTCAACTATTATTTAAAAAAAGATTGACTAGAGCAACGAGTATGTCTATAATCAATTCATAGTCGTTTAGTATGATTAAGGAGGCTTTTATGTTAAATCAATTTTCAAGAACTCAATTATTATATGGAAAAGAAGCCATGGAAAAACTTAAAAACAGCCGTGTGGCCATCTTTGGTCTAGGTGGTGTCGGTGGTTATGTAGGCGAAGCGCTTGTAAGAAGTGGAATTGGCTCTTTTGATTTAATAGATGATGATAAAATTTGTCTAACAAATCTCAATCGTCAAATCATCGCTACTTTTGATACAGTTGGTCAATATAAAACAGATGTCATGAAAGAAAGAATGTTAAAAATCAACCCAAAAGTCAACGTTCAAACACACCAATGCTTCTTTTTACCTGAAAATGCAAATGATTTTTCATTTGAAGATTATGATTATATTATAGATGCAGTTGATACAGTTTCTGCAAAAATCGAACTTGTTTTAAAAGCCCAAGAACACAATATTCCCATTATTTCAAGTATGGGAGCTGGAAATAAAGTTGATCCTACCCAATTTAAAATCACAGATATTTATAAAACTAAAGTATGTCCTCTAGCAAAAGTCATGCGTAGAGAACTTAAAAAAAGACATGTTAAAAAATTAAAAGTTGTTTATTCTGAAGAAAAACCAATTCGCCCAATTGATGATTTATCAATTAGTTGCCAAACACATTGTGTATGCCCACCAGGAACCAAAAGAAAATGTACTACCAGAAGAGATATTCCTGGAAGTAATGCCTTTGTTCCTTCTACCGTAGGATTAATTATTGCAAGTGAGGTTATTAAAGATTTAACTTCAAAATAAAAATAGGAAGTATTGACAAATCAATACTTCCTTTTATGATTCATGAATCATCATCTTGATAATTTCTTTATTTGTTTCCTTCATTCCTTCTCTACCTAATCGCCCAACACTTTGAATCGTTGCCTCAACATCTTCCATCACAAGTCCGTCCCCTGATTTAAATTCTTGTCCATTTTTGTACATATGATAGCCTAAAATAGCCGCATCAATACTAGAAGCAATTTTTGCTGCACAAGAAGCTTTGGCACCATCGCAAACAATTCCTGAAACATTCGCAAGTGTATTAACAATTGTATGAATGATAGCTTGATAATCTTCATCGTATAAATAAGCAATCCCTGCACCAGCTCCAGTAGCGGCACTTACTGCCCCACAGTAAGCTGATAAAGTTCCAATACCACTTTTTTCATGAATCGCCACAAGGTTAGATAGAGCTAACGCTCTAAACATTTTTTCTTTTGAAACCTTTAATTCTTGAGCATAGATAATAACAGGTAAAGAACATGTCATACCTTGATTACCACTCCCCGAATTAATAACAACAGGCAATTCGCAGCCATTCATTCTTGCATCACTACCAGCTGCAGCATAAGCCTTCGCTTTATTTTTTACATCATTGCCAAAAGATTTTAAAAGAACTTTTCCAATATTAGCTCCATAATTATCATTTAAACCTGCACAAGCTATCGCATAATTATAATCTAGTTGTCTTTCTAAAATTTCTTGAATATCGCTCAAATCAACAGTCGTTATAAAATCATAAATATCTTTTATATCTAATAATGAGCGATCTGCTTTTTCCTTTTTTATAATACTTTTCTCTTTTTGAAGTATTTTTCCATTTTTTTCTATACAAACAACATGCATATGAGAATCACTTATTCTCACTTTTACATACTCTTTTTTATTCCAAACCGTTATTATGTAATCAAATACTTTTGAACTCTCCAAAAAATGTTCTTCAAAATCTACTTTTTCTATATATTGATCAATTTCTTTCTTTGTTTTTTCATCAATTTGACTTAATACTTCTAAATATTGATCAGCATTGCCTCCTATGATTCCAGCACAAACAGCTGCTTTAATTCCTTTTAAATGATGTGTATGAGGAACAATAACACTCTTTACATTTTTTATAATACTTCCACTTGCTTCTACAACAATTTTTGTAGGTAGATGATTTAATACTTTTCTAGCAAGGCTGGCTCCATACGCTAATGAAATCGGCTCTGTACATCCCATAGCAGGAATCAATTCTTCTTTTAATATTTGAACATACGTTTGATATTTTTGTTCTGTCTTTTTCATGTAAATACTCCTTGATTAATTGATAACTCTAGTTTAATATGAATGTGTTATCAAGTAAATTAAATGATTTTAATAGATATGTTTAATTTTTTTAATAGGAGACTCTTATGGAAATACAAGAACTTATTTCATTTACAACAATTGTTCAACAAGGCAGTTTTTCAAAAGCTTCTAAAAAGTTAGATTATTGTCAAGGATCCATCACCGTTCATATTAAAAATCTTGAAAGAGAACTGGGTGTGCAATTGTTTGATCGTTTAGGTAAAAAGGTAACTCTTACAAATCATGGTAAAACTTTTTATCAACATTGTTTAAAAATACTCGATGATATTTCATGTGCAAAAGAAGCTATTAACCCTTCTTTAGAACTTAATGGTCATCTTACAATTGGAACGATTGATTCATTATGTTCTTCCATAGTTCCTCGGCTTATTTGTAAATATCATCAATACCATCCTCATGTATCTGTTTCGATTACAACAGATACAATTGAAGGACTTTTAAAAATGCTTAAAAATAATGATATTGATTTTGCATACTTAGTTGATCAACAGCTTTTAGATACAGATTGGCTAAAAATATATCAATCTAAAGAAGAAGTTACTTTTGTAGCATCATGTCATCATCCAATTTGCAAAATTAAACAACCAACAATTCAAGATATCCTAGCTTATCCTATTATTTTAACAGAAAAAGATGCCAGTTATCGTCGCCTTCTCGAAGAAAGGCTTCATGAAGACCATTTAGAAATCAAACCTTTTATTCAATCTAAAAATACAAATTTACTTTTAGAACTATTGAAACTTGATCAATATATCAGTTTTTTACCAAAATATATTTTAGAAAATGATTTAAAAAATAAAAAAATCATTCAAATTAATATTCCTGATTACCAAATTGATGTCTATCGTCAACTTCTCTGCCATAAAAACAAATGGCTTTCTCATGAAATGAAGGCATTCTTTCAATTAATAAAAGAAAAACATTAAAAAAGAATTGCATTCGCAATTCTTTTTTATAACTCTTCTCCGTTAGACTGACATACTTTTTGATACCAGTAGAAAGAATCTTTACGTGCACGGTGTAAATCACCATTTCCATCATCATCCATATCTACATAAATAAATCCATAACGTTTTCTCATTTCACCAGTTCCTGCTGAAACCACATCGATACATCCCCAAGGCATATATCCCATTAAATCAACACCATCTTCATCGACTGCTTTTTTCATTTCAATGATATGTTGTTTCATATAATCAATACGATAAGGATCATGAATTGAACCATCTTCTTCAACATTATCAATAGCTCCTAAACCATTTTCAACGATCCATAGTGGTTTATGATAACGATCCCATAATTCATTTAATACAATACGAAGACCAACTGGATCAATTTGCCATCCCCAATCATTTGCTTTTAAATAAGGGTTTTTAACAGCACTTTCTAAGTTAGAAGCTGTTCTTTTAGCATCTACGTTTACAGTCGCAACACTTGTTGAATAGTAAGAGAATCCAATATAATCTACTGTACCTTCTTTTAATGTTTCAAGATCACCATCTTCCATTTTTACTTCAATACCAGCATTTTTATATTCAATAAGTTTCCATTCTGGATAGAATCCTTTATTTTGAACATCTGTATAGAATGTACGTAATCTTTTTTCAGTAATACGTTTCCACATATTTTCTGGATTACAATCTTCTGGATAAATTTCTGAATAATTGATCATCATCCCAATTTGAAATTCTGGATTGATTTCATGCCCACGAATTACTGTTTTTGCTGCAGCAACAAGCATATGATGAACAGCTTGTGCAACTTTATCTGGTCTAGATAAAGCTTCTGTAATTCCTAAGTTTGTGTAATCTTTACAGAAATTGATTTCATTAAATGTTAACCAATATTTAACTTTATTTTTATAACGATTGAAAATCGTTTCTACATAGTTCATATAGAAATCAATTGTTTTTCTATTATACCAACCATCATATTCTGTTGCTAAATGAAGTGGTAAATCAAAATGTACAATTGTTACTTGTGGTTCAATACCATATTTTAACATTTCATCAAAAACATCATCATAGAATTTTAAACCTTCTTCATTAGGTTCTTTTTCATCCCCATTTGGAAAAATTCTTGTCCAGTTAATAGACATACGGAATGATTTAAATCCCATTTCTGCAAATAATGCAATATCTTCTTTATAATGATGATAGAAATCAGTTGCCACATGGCTTGGATAATATGTATCTTCATCCACATATGGTACAGCACCATCAGGTACTTCAGTTCCACGACGATCAATAAATTTTGTTGATCCATCAGCAAGCTTTAAAGCCATACGTCTAGGAATATTATTTCTTCCATCTCCACCAGTGATGACATCTTGAATAGCAAGACCTTTACCACCACTTAAATATCCACCTTCATATTGGTTTGCAGCTGTTGCTCCTCCCCAAAAAAATCCTTCTTTAAATCCCATTTGAATTCCTCCTGTTTGTTCGTTACTTATTATATTCATTTTATTGTATTCGGTTTCATTTTTTCATTATTTGAAAACTCATTTTTCAAATGAAAAAGAATTCGTTATAATAGAAACATCGGTAGAGTCTAAAGTTTATGAAAACTATATAAAATCATAGGTTTCAGGACTCAATGAATGATGTGAAATCATCCAAAAAGTTATAAAACTGAATATTTCGGAATTTTCTAAACCAACGGATTATAAAAGACAATAAAAAAAGCCTGAAAAAGGCGCAATGAGGGTATCGTCTCTAGGAACATATCTTAGAGAAATGAT
>UQVG01000109.1 GCA_900544435.1 uncultured Erysipelotrichaceae bacterium
CTTAACATAAATAGAACTGTCTTTTGTACAATGCCACCTTAACTTAATGACATTGGTTCGAGGAACTTCTATTTTTGTCTTGCCGAAACAATAAAATGTAATGCGAAGTAAGCAACTTCGTCTTCAGTAAATCTTTTATGATAAATACTTTCAATAGCATCATTTAAAATTTCAGCCATTGCAAATTCTTTAGGATGTCTTTCTTTAATTTTTGCAGTTAAAGGATTTTCAATTTGAGTATCATCTAATAATCGATCAAGTGCAGGTGTTAAGTGTAATCCTAAAGAAACAAGTAATTTTTCATTGTCTCTTAAATCGATTCCTTGTTGTTGGAATAAAGAATCTAAAGTATTTTGTAATACTTCAATAATTTCATCATCTAATAAATTAACACCAGCATTAAATTCAACATCTAATACATTGTTTTTAGATAAGTACATAGAGATAAGTGCTAATTCTGATTCTGGAAATTCAATATTAAATTTCTTGCTAAGAATATTACAAATTTCTACTGCTGAATCATAGTTTGTATTTGCTTTATATGATGTGATTTGTCCTTGACTTAAAGGAATATAATTATTTGTTTTAATTCTAAGTATTGCAATTGCAAGATGTACAACGAGGTTTTGTGTAAATTGAGAAGATAATGTTAAATGATTTTTTTCATTACTTCATCTACTGCTTCGCGACATACTTGTTTTGATAATTCTAAATCTTTATCAGCGGCGCTTGATAAAGCTTGATTTGATAATGTCATAAAAAAGCCTCCTAAAATATCTACGTAAACTATATACTAAATCAATTAGAAAAGCTAGGAAAAATTAAATATTCTTTTTTAGAGCATATGATTGGATTTTAGGAATGATTCCTGTTATATTAAATTTGTAAAGTAATTATGTAAGCGCTCATCATTTTCTTTAAGTTTTTGTTGTCTATGCAAAATGTAAGTGCTATAATTATGAAGGAATTTTGATTTAGGAGGAAATAAACAAAATGGCTTTAACAGATAAATTCGATGAAGAATGGAAAGGCTTTAAAGGAAGACTTTGGAAAGAAGAAGTAAATACACGCCAATTCATTCAAGATAACTATAAACCTTATGATGGAGATGAATCATTTTTAGCTGGTCCTACAGAAGCTACTAATAAGCTTTGGGGAAAACTTCAAAAATTACAAAAAGAAGAAAGAGCTAAAGGTGGAGTATTAGAATGTGAAACTAAAGTAGTAAGTGGACTTACTGCTTATGGTCCTGGATATATCGATGAAGAAATGAAAGATTTAGAAAAAGTTGTTGGTTTACAAACTGACAAACCTTTAAAAAGAGCTTTCATGCCTTATGGTGGTATCAAAATGGCAGAACAAGCTGCTGCAACTTATGGATATGAACCTGATGAAAAATTACATGAAATTTTCACAAAATATCATAAAACACATAACCAAGCAGTATTCGATGTTTATACACCAGAAATTAAAAAAGCACGTCATAACAAAGTAATCACAGGATTACCTGATACATATGGACGTGGACGTATCGTTGGTGATTATCGTCGTGTTGCTTTATATGGTGTTGATTTCTTAATTGAACAAAAAGTAAATGATTTCAATCATTGTGGTAGTGGATCAATGACTGAAGACATTATTCGTAAAAGAGAAGAAATTGCTGAACAAGTAAAAGCATTAAAAGGTATGAAAGAAATGGCTGCTATCTACGGATATGACATTTCTAAACCTGCTAAAAATGCTCATGAAGCATTCCAATGGTTATACTTTGGTTACTTAGCAGCAATCAAAACTCAAAATGGTGCTGCAATGTCAGTTGGACGTATTTCTACTTTCTTAGATATCTATGTAGAAAGAGATTTAGCTAATGGAACATTAACAGAAGAAGAAGCACAAGAATTAGTTGACCATTTCGTTATGAAATGTAGAATGGTTAAATTTGCACGTATTCCTTCTTACAACCAATTATTCTCTGGTGACCCAGTATGGGCTACACTTGAAGTTGCTGGTTTAGGAACTGATGGTCGTTCAATGGTTACTAAAAACTGTTTCCGTTTCTTACACACATTAGAAAATATGGGTCCTTCACCAGAACCAAACTTAACTGTATTATATACAAAAGCATTACCAGAAAACTTCAAACGTTTTGCTGCTAAAATCTCTGTAGATACTAGCTCAATTCAATATGAAAATGATGATGTAATGCGTCCTGTATGGGGAGATGATTACTCAATTTGTTGTTGTGTATCAGCTACTCAAACTGGTAAAGAAATGCAATTCTTTGGTGCACGTGCTAACTTAGCTAAATGTTTAACATATGCTATCAATGGTGGTATTGATGAAAAAACTAAAGATCAAGTAGCTCCAAAATATCGTCCAATTACTTCTGAATACTTAGACTATGATGAAGTTATGGAACGTTATGACCAAATGATGGAATGGTTAGCAGATCTTTATGTTAATACATTAAACTTAATTCAATATATGCATGATAAATATTATTATGAAGCTGCACAAATGTCATTAATTGACACTGATGTAAAACGTACTTTCGCAACTGGTATTGCTGGATTCTCTCATGTAGTAGATTCATTAAGTGCAATCAAATATGCAAAAGTTAAAACAATCAGAGATGAAGATGGTATCGTAGTAGATTACGAAGTTGAAGGTGACTTCCCAAGATATGGTAACGATGATGATCGTGCTGATGATATCGCTGTATGGTTATTAGGTGAATTCTTAGCTAAAATCAAAAAACATCATACTTACAGAGATTCAGAACCAACTACTTCTATCTTAACAATTACTTCAAACGTTGTTTATGGTAAAGCTACAGGTTCATTACCTGATGGACGTAAAGCTGGTGAACCATTATCACCAGGTGCTAACCCATCTTATGGTGCAGAACAAAATGGTTTATTAGCTTCATTAAACTCAGTTGCTAAATTACCATATGAATGGGCATTAGATGGTATTTCTAATACTCAAACAATTAACCCAGATGCTTTAGGACATGATGAAGGTGAAAGAGTTAATAACTTAGTACAAGTTATGGATGGATATTTTGAACAAGGTGCTCATCACTTAAATGTTAACGTATTTGGAACTGAAAAATTAATTGATGCTATGGAACATCCAGAAAAAGAAGAATATGCTAACTTCACAATTCGTGTATCTGGATATGCTGTTAAATTCATTGACTTAACTCGTGAACAACAATTAGATGTTATCGCAAGAACTTGTCATGAACATATGTAATCAATAACTTAATCAAATAATGAAAACAACCTCTTATGAGGTTGTTTTGTTACGGAGGAAAAATGGAAACAATTGGTAGAATTCATTCAATAGAAAGCTTTGGATCAGTAGATGGACCAGGAGTTCGTTATATTTATTTCTTACATGGATGTCCTTTAAGATGTCAATTTTGTCACAATCCTGATACTTGGGGATCAAAGAAGTATGAAGAATATACTCCTGAAAAAGCTCTTCAACAAGCAATGAAATACAAAACATATTGGGGTAAAAAAGGTGGTATTACTATTAGTGGTGGTGAACCTTTAGCTCAAATTGATTTTGTTTTAGAATTATTTAAACTTGCAAAAAAAGAAGGTATCAATACATGTATTGATACCAGTGGTGGATGTTTTACAAGAGAAGAACCTTTCTTTTCTAAATTTAATGAACTGATGGAGTATACAGATTTATTACTTGTTGATATTAAAGAAATCAATAATGAAAGACATATTGCACTTACAGGAAGAAGTAATGAAAATATTTTGGATATGGCAAAATATTTATCTGAAATTAATAAACCAATTTGGATAAGACATGTTCTTGTTCCTGAAAGAAGTGATTATGATGAAGATTTAATTGAATTAGATCATTTTATTTCTACACTTTCTAATGTGTATCGTGTAGAAGTACTTCCTTATCATACTTTAGGTGTTTTTAAATGGGAAGAATTGAATATTCCTTATCAATTAGAAGGAATTAAACCTCCAGTTAAAGAACGTGTGGATAATGCTAAAAGATTATTACATGTTGATCGTTATACAAGATATTTAGATAATTAATGAAAAAAGAGTTCATGAATTTAGGCTCATCGTCTAAATCATGTAACTCTTTTTCAATTTGTAATTGCATATTTACTTTGTAATCAGAGTTGTTTAAAATAATAGTAAAGGATAAAAAGGAGATATAATAATGAAATTAGGAGCAATTGAAGCAGGTGGAACTAAATTTGTAGTTTGTATTGGAAATGAAAAAGGTGAAGTTTTAGAAAGAGAATCATTTCCAACAGAAGCACCTGAAAAAACAATGGAAAATGTTTTTAAATTCTTTGATGGAAAAGATATTGAAGCATTAGGTGTAGGAAGTTTTGGACCAATCGATCCAGATCTTACAAGTCCAACTTATGGATATATTACAACAACACCTAAACCAGGATGGAATAATTATAATATTATGGGAGCTTTAAAAGAAAGATATGACATTCCTATGGCTTTTGATACAGATGTTAATGGAGCTGCTTTAGGTGAAGCAACATTTGGTGCTGCCAAAGGATTAGATAGTGCCCTTTATCTTACAATTGGAACAGGAATTGGTGGAGGAGCCGTTGTTGGTGGTAAACTTGTACACGGGTTACTTCATCCAGAAATGGGACATATGAAAATGATTGTTAGAGAAGATGATAAATATTCAGGAAAATGCCCATATCATGGAACATGTTTTGAAGGTTTAGCTGCTGGTCCAGCAATTGAAGCAAGATGGGGTGTTAAAGGAAGTGAACTTCCAGCAGATCATCCTGCATGGGATTTAGAAGCTTATTATATTGGTCAAGCAATGGCTAATTATATTTTAACACTTTCGCCTAAGAAAATTATTTTAGGTGGTGGTGTTATGCATCAAAAACAATTATTTCCAATGATTCATAAATATACTCAAGAATTCTTAAATGGTTATATCCAAAAAGAAGAAGTGACTACTGATAAAATTAAAGATTATATCGTTTACCCAAGATTAGGGGATAATGCTGGGGTTGTTGGAGCTTTAGCTCTTGCCATGAGTGTAGTAAAATAATGAAGTAGAGAAATCTACTTCTTTTTTTGATAAAAAATGTAAGCGGATACATAATTTTGTTGACGGTGTGTAGAAAATGGGATATGGTTGAAGGAGAAGATAAAAAAGGAGAAAGGGAATATGAAAAAAATACTCTCATTATTTTTATGTTGTTTAATGGCTGTATCCTTAGCTGGATGTGGTGGATCAAGTGGAGATGACATAACGACTTATACGTATTCAAGTGAATTGGATATTAAAAATTTAGATTCATCAGATGCAGATGATGGATGTTCACTTAAGGCAATTCATGCAGTAATCGATGGACTTACAAAAACAGATAAAAAAGGTAATATCGTAAATGCGGTTGCTAAAAGTGAAGAATTGTCTGAAGACGGTTTAACACATACCTACAAGCTTCGAAAAGATGTTAAATGGACAAATGGAGATCCTGTAACAGCGCATGATTTTGTTTATGCATGGCAACGTATTTTTAGAAAAAAGGGAAGTTATTATTATATGTTTGCAGATGGAATTGCAAGCATTGAAGGGGCTCAAGAATTATCGGATAAAATTGATGCAGGTGAAGAACTTACAGATGATGATTTAAATTCTATGGGTGTAAAAGCGATTGATGATTATACTTTAGAAGTAAAAACAACTGTACGTGTTTCTTTCTTTGATGAATTAATGGCATTTCCATGCTTTTTCCCAATTAATGAAAAGTTTTGTGAAAAACAAGGAGATAAATATGGTAAAAGTGCAAAAGCTATTTTAGGAAATGGTGCTTTTATTATGACAAATTGGGAACCAGGATCTATTGCGGAATTTAAAAAGAATGAAGATTACTATGAAGCAAAAACTGTAAAGATTGAAAAACTTGTGATGAAACTTGTTCAAGATCCAAAAGTTGCGGCTCAATCATTTATGGCAGGAGAAACGGATTATGCACCAATTACTTCTGATTTAGTAGATAAATATAAAGATGATGAATCATTTAAACAAGTACCAGATGGCTTCCTTTATTATTTATCTGTGAATTTTCAAAATGAAGATCTTGCTAATGCGAATATCAGACAAGCAGTTTCACTTTCGATTAATCGAAAAGATTTATGCGAAAAAGTATTAAAAGATGGTTCTTCTGCAGCAACAGGATTTATTCCTAAAGGTGTGGCAACAAGCCCAGATGGAAAAGATTTTAGAGAAGAGTCGGGGACTTATATTACTTATAGTCAATCAAAAGCACAACAAGCTTTAGACCGAGGATTAAAAGAATTAGGTAAATCTGAAATTAAATTGCGTATTACGTATGGTACAGATGAATCTCCAATGGATGTTATTGCGACTTATTTACAAAACTCTTTATCTAAGTTAAAGGGAATTAAAATAGAAATGGTAGCAACAACAAAACAAGACCGTATTTATAATAAACAAAAAAATGGTGATTATGATTTATCGGTAACACGTTGGGGACCTGATTATGGTGATCCTACAACATTCTTAACGATTGATATTTCTACAAATAGTAATAACTATGGTAAATATGTAAGTAGTGATTTTGATAATTATATGGGACAAGCGGCATCAGAATCAGATGTACGTGTTCGCTGGCAAGAATTATTGGAAGCGGAAAAGATATTAATGACAGATTTAGGAAGTATTCCTGTATTTGAAAAAGGATCAGCAACTTTACAAAATACAAAGGTTAAAAATTTAGTGATTAAACCATGTAATGTTTTATCTTTCCAATATGTTGAAAA
>UQVG01000110.1 GCA_900544435.1 uncultured Erysipelotrichaceae bacterium
TAGTCACTTCTCTTGTAGAAAACATCATTATGCCTATTTTAAGTTTAGTTACAGGTAAAATTGATTTTTCTAATCTATTTATTGCTTTAGATGGAAATACATACAAAACATTAGCTGCTGCTCAAGCAGCAGGGGCATCTACTGTCAATTATGGTTTATTTATTACTGGTTTACTTAACTTCATTATTATGGCTTTTGTCATCTTTATGATTGTTAAAGCAATGAACAAGTTAAGATCTAAAACTGAAAAACCAGTAGAAGAAAAACCAACGAAAAAGATTTGTCCTTATTGTCAAAGTGAAATCTCTATCAAAGCATCTCGTTGCCCACACTGTACAAGTCAATTAGAAAACTAAAATAGCTTTCTGTAATGTCATTCATTACAAAAAGCTATTTTTTTATTATTATTTAATTTTAGCATTTATCACAAAATCAAGTTTTGTTTCAATATCATAATTTTCTTCTTTGCCTGCAAATGTCGTGGCTTTTCCATAATAGTGCATGATTGTTTTTCCATTTTTTACAGATAAATCAAGTTGAATATCACTGCTTTGATAAGCTTCTTTTAAAAGTGAACATATTCCTTCATGTTGAAACTGAATTTCCACAATTTGTAATTCTATTTCAGGATCCATTTCAATACCATGTCGTGTAGTATAAATTATTTGTGGTGCTTCTATTTTTAAATTGTTCCCGGCTGTGCTTTCACTTACCTGAATATTGATTTCAGGATGACTAGCACACCATTTATAATAGCCAAAACCACAAAGAGTAATCACTAAAACAAATAAAAGGATATAGAGGTAAATCTTTTTGATTTTAAATGTTACATATTGTTTCATGTACCTATTTATTTGATTATAACATAAATGTTCTATATAAAACAAAAAACATCGATTACTCGATGTCTCTTACATTTGGTGCGGGCGACAGGAATCGAACCTGCACGCCAAAGGCGCTAGATCCTAAGTCTAGTGCGTCTGCCAGTTCCGCCACGCCCGCATTGAAATGGTGACCCGCAGGCGACTCGAACGCCTGACCCTCTGATTAAAAGTCAGATGCTCTACCAACTGAGCTAGCGGGTCATACCTTATGGCTGGGGTAGCTGGATTCGAACCAGCGCAATGACAGAGTCAAAGTCTGTTGCCTTACCGCTTGGCTATACCCCATTCATTAGATAGATGGTGGAGAGGAGTGGATTCGAACCACCGAACCAAAAGGAACTGAGTTACAGTCAGCCGCGTTTAGCCACTTCGCTACCTCTCCATCATGGTGCCGGCTAAAGGACTTGAACCCTCAACCTACTGATTACAAGTCAGTTGCTCTACCAATTGAGCTAAGCCGGCATCTTCTATAATTTATTTCAAACACTATTTAATGGTGGAGGCTAACGGGCTCGAACCGCTGACCCTCTGCTTGTAAGGCAGATGCTCTCCCAACTGAGCTAAGCCTCCTTGACTAGTGCCCACTTATAATAACATCTCTTACCCTATTCGTCAACAGTTTTTTACTAATTTTTTTATATTTTTTTATCTGTTATAATATCATCTAATGGAATATCAAATTTTTCAGGTTGATAATGTTTCATATATTGAAATGAATAAGCCAGTCCAATGGTTGGTGCTTTAAAATCTTTAAGATAACGATCATAATATCCTCCACCATAGCCTAAGCGATAATAATTTTGATCATATCCTACAAGAGGAACAATCATTAAATCTAGAAATTCTTTATTAATTTCTTCTTTTTCTATTGGCTCATCTATTCCATATTTGTTTTTAACCATTTTTTCTTGAAATAAAGTAAAATACATTTCTTTACCACGAACTATGGGAACATAAAATTCTTTTTGAGTTTTAAATTCTTCTATTAATTTCCACGTGTCCACTTCATGTTTATAAGATAAATATATTCCTATTTTTTTACTTTTAATAAAACGTGGATCTTTTTTTAACTTTTCTATAATGAAATGAGATTGTTTTTGATAATCATCAAAAGCCAATCTCATTTGTATTAATTGTTTACGTAATTGTTTTTTATCCAATTCCATTTTCACCAAAGTCCATTTTAATCAATTGATTTAACTCAACAGCATATTCCATTGGTAATTCTCTTGAAAATGGTTCAATAAATCCCATAACGATCATTTCTGTTGCATCTTTTTTAGAAAGACCTCTAGACATTAAATAGAAAAGTTGTTCATCCGAAATTTTAGAAACAGTTGCTTCATGTTCAATTAAAGAATCATTATTTCTAGCATAATTTGTTGGTACTGTATCACTTGTTGAAATTTGATCTAAGATCAATGTATCACATTCAACTTTACTCTTAGCGTTGATTGCTTTTGGATTATGTTGTACTAAACCACGATAGTTTGTTTTTCCGCCATTTTTAGCAATAGACTTAGAAACAATACTACTTGAAGTATTTGGTGCCAAATGAATCATTTTAGCCCCAGAATCCATAATTTGATTTTCTCCGGCAACAGCAATCGTAATACAAGAACCTTTAGCTCCTTCTTCCATTAAAACACAAGTTGGATATTTCATTGTAACAGCAGAACCAATATTTCCATCAACCCATTCCATTTGCCCATTTTTATAAACTTTAGCTCTTTGAGTAACTAAGTTTAAAATATTATTAGACCAGTTTTGAATTGTTGTATAACGACATTTAGCCCCTTCTAATACAACAATTTCAACAACTCCTGTATGTAATGAATCTTTTGAATAATTTGGTGCCGTACATCCTTCTACATAATGGATATCAGAACCTTTATCAACAATAATTAATGTTCTTTCAAATTGTCCCATTTGTTCAGAATTGATTCTAAAATAAGATTGTAAAGGTTTTTCTAGTTTTACTCCTGGTGGTACATAAATAAATGAACCCCCAGACCATACAGCTCCATTTAATGCTGAAAACTTATTGTCATTATAAGGAATAACTGTATCAAAATACTTTTTAAATAATTCTGGATATTCTCTTAAACCACTATCAATATCTAAGAAAATAACTCCTTTTTCTTGAACTTCTTTTAACATATTATGATAGACAACTTCTGATTCATATTGAGTTGTTACCCCTGATAGATATTTTTGTTCTGCTTCAGGAATTCCAAGTTTATCAAAAGTATCTTTAATTGTTTCAGGAACTTCTTCCCATTTATTTGTTTGTTTATCAGAAGGTCTAATATAATACGTATACTCATCGAAATCTACTCTGCTTAAATCTACACCCCATGTAGGCATTGGCTTTTTCAAAAAACAATCTAATGCCTTTAAACGATATTCCAACATCCATTCAGGTTCACCTTTAATTGCAGAAATTTCTCTAACAACATCTTCATTAATTCCTTTAGGTGTTTTAAAAACAGACACATCTTTATCAGGAATCATAGTTTCATCATTTTCCATGAGTTTCCTCCTTTTCACTTTCATCAATTAATTGCGTAATTCCTTTCCATCCAAGAGTTGCACATTTAATTCTATTGGCCTGTTTATGAGTGTTATAAAAAGCAATCGCTTCTTCTAATATTTCAGGATCATAATCTTTTTCAAAAATCATATTCATATAATTTTCAATAATAACCCTTGCTTCATCAATTGTTTTACCAATTAATAATTCTGTCATAATAGAAGTACTTGATGTACAAATTGCACATGCTTCTCCATCAAAGCGAATATCTTTAATCACTCCATCTTCTATTTTTGCTTGTATATCAATATTATCAATACAAGTTTCACTATCCATATTGACTTTTTTATAGCTATCGTCTTCAACTAATTCATGATTACGTGGATTTTCATAATGATCCATGATGATTTGACGAAGCATCATATTATCCAAAGAAGGCATCTAAAAAGTCATCCCCTTTCTTACATACTTCAATAAACTGATCTATTTCTTCTTTTGTATTGTAGAAATAGAATGAAGCTCTTAATGTTTGTGAAACATGTAAATATTCATCTAATATTTTTGCACAGTGTTGACCAGCACGAATTGCAATTCCATACGTATTAAATAAAGATGCTCCATCTTGAGAAAAAACATTTTTAATATTGAAAGCAATTGCTCCAACACCATTTTCATTGTAAATTTCAATGTTATCCAATTCTTTCATTTTTTCAACAGCATATTTTCTAAGCATTGCTTCATGTTCCTCAATATTTTTCATACCAATATTTTGTAAATATTCAATAGCACTGCCAAGACCAATAACACCTTCAATATTAGGTGTTCCTGTTTCAAATTTTGTTGGTGCATTTTTAAGCTTTACTAAACCACAGCTATTGTATCTTGCATTACTTCCTCCACCAAAACGTGTTGGTGTCATTTCTTCTAATAAATGATATTTTCCATATAATACGCCTACCCCTGTAGGTCCACACATTTTATGTCCAGAAAAAGCAAAGAAATCAACATCTAAATCTTGAACATCAACAGCATGATGAGGTGCACTTTGAGCACCATCAACACAAACAATAATGTCATGTTCATGAGCAAAACCACAAATTTCTTTAATTGGTGCTAAATATCCCAAAACATTTGTAATTTGTGCAATAGAAATAATTTTTGTACGTTCAGTCACTGCTTTTTTGACATTTTCTAAAGTAACTTTTCCTTCTTCATCTAAATCAATATATTTAATGATTGCTCCTGTATGCTTAGCCACTTCAAACCAAGGAAGAGTATTACTTGCGTGTTCTGCAAGTGTAATCAATACTTCATCTCCTTCTTTTAAATGTGTCATTCCATAACCAAAAGCCACCATATTTAAACTATCTGAAGAACCATAAGTATAAACAACTTCCTCTGGTTTACAATGAATAAAATCAGCAACAATACTTCGAACATGTTCAAATTTTGTATCTACTTCATGAGATAAATCATAATCTCCACGATGCGCATTTCCAGAATAATTTGTTAGATAATCACAAACACTGTCGATCACACATTGTGGTTTTAAGGTTGTTGCTCCATTATCTAAATAAATAAGAGGTTTTCCATGCATAGTTTTTTTAAGCATTGGGAAATCTTCTCTAATTTTTAAAACATCTATCATTATAGTCCCACCTTTTCTTTCAAAACATCTGAAAATCTTTCTTTTAAAGATTCCACACTAATAAATTCTAGAACAGGTAAGAAATAACCATAAGTAACTAAATGCATGGCATCTTGTTTAGAAAGACCTCTAGACATCAAATAATAAAGATGATCTTCATCAATCTTTCCAACACTTGCTCCATGGCTTGCTTTAACATCATATTCATCTATATATAAATATGGATTAGCTTGTGCTTTGCATCCTTCATCAAAAACTATAATTTTATTTGTTTGATGTGTATCAGATCCTGACATACCTTTATAAATACGTCCTATACCATCAATAATTAAACTAGCTTTTGATTTAACAATTCCATAGTTATCCATATCACCATATGTATGTGGTGCTAAATGTTCTAAAGTCATTTCATAATGCTTATTTTCTTTTTCTTTACTTAAAGATGCTAAGCGAAGTTTAGCACTAGCTTCTTCTTCTAGTAAGCGATATTTTATTTTTGATAAAGTTGTATAATCTGTCAATTCTACATAAGCGCAAGATACTCTTGAATACTTATAGACATCAACATTTTCATTTAAATCTAATTGAATGTCTTGTTGACTGTTTTTTTCAACATATCTTAAAACTTCACTAGATTCATTAACTTTTATATTTTTTGTATAAGAACAAGATTTTGATGCTTCATACATCTCTACAAGATCTACATGTAAACGATCTTTAATTTCAATATCAAATTGATAAGTTCCTTCTTCTGTAACCTTATATATAATTTGTACTTTAGCATCTTCATTAATTTTTAAAGTTTGATTTTGAATTTGAATATCTTGTTTAAAAGATGTTTCTTTAACACATCCATTTTCAAGTACAAGATAATTGTCAATATCTGCTAATCTACTCATTATTTTGCTTTAACCTTATTTCCACAGCTACCTAAAACAATTGGTTGCTTGTCTTCTTCAGTTTCAAAATCAAAACCTAGTTCTTTGACCCAATGATAACCTTCTTTATCAATACGATCTATTAATTCTTGCCCTCCACTTAATACAATCTTTCCATCTACTAATATATGAACATGACTAGGTGGTACAAGTTCAAATAATCTTTCATAGTGTGATACCATCACACAACCAAATGAATCTGATTTCATATCATTAATTGCTTCAGATACAATTTTTAAAGCATCAACATCTAAACCAGAATCAATTTCATCTAATAATGCAAATTTAGGTTTTAATAATTTCATTTGCAAAATTTCATTTCTTTTCTTTTCTCCACCAGAAAAACCTTCATTTAAATAACGATGTGCTAAATTTTCATCCATTTTTAAATCAGCAATATTTTTATCTAATTCTTTAATGAATTTAAATAAAGATACTGGTTTTTCTTGATGTGCATTGAGTGCAGCTCTTAAAAAATCAGAAGTAACAACTCCTGGAATTTCTTGAGGATATTGCATTCCTAAAAAAATTCCTGCTTTCGATCTTTCATCGACTGACATTTCTAAAACATTTTGTCCATCCAAGTAAATACTTCCCTCTGTTACTTGGTATTTAGGATTCCCCATGATAGCTGATAATAATGTAGATTTACCATTACCATTAGGTCCCATTAATGCATGTATTTCTCCTGTATTGATTGTTAAATCAATTCCTTTTAGTATTTCTTTATCATCAATACAAACATGTAAATTTTCTATTTTTAAAGTTGACATAAATCAAGCCCCTTTCTACCCACAACATTTTACTA
>UQVG01000111.1 GCA_900544435.1 uncultured Erysipelotrichaceae bacterium
AACAAGAAAACGCTACAACAACCATCACTTGATCATTCATGCGATTAAAAGCATTCATATAATCTCTTGATCTTTCTAAGTTATAAGAATAATCAATATAAGCAATATCATCTAAGATAATAACAGGTCCTTCATTTGATAATTCATTACAAAAATCAATAACTTGATTCCATTCTTCAACAGTCATTGAATATCCTGTTGGGTTATGACATGGATCATTGATAACGGCTAAAACTTTACCTTGTCTTGCCATTACTTCACGACAAGTTTCTTTAAAGCTTGTAATATTAAAAGCATCCCCATCAAACATTTGATAAGTTTGTACTTTACAATTAGCAATAGTAGCCATTGATTTATAGTTTCCCCAAGCAATATGAGGAATAATTAAAGTTTGACCTTCATCTAAAACATTTAAGATTGTTGAACTAACAGCTCCTGATCCCCCAGGTGTTCCAATAACACTATGACATAAATCAAGTTTTGTATCTTGAACAACCCAGTTATAAACTTGTTTTCTAAAGTTAGGATTTCCACTAAAACTAGAAGCATATTTTGCTTTTGTTCTATTATCTAAACTGTTATACGTATTAAATACGGTATCTAATGCAACTAAATTTCCATCTTCATCATATAAAGAACCAATTGTTGCATTAACAATGTTTTCTTTTCCTTTTTTAGCAATTGCATCATTTGCTAAATTTACAATTTTAAAAACATTATCAACAATTGGTTGATGATCGATATTTTCTCTAATAAATTTTTTCATCACATATACCTCTTTATCTTCATTATTAACTGTATCTTATCACACTTTAATAAAAAATTCTCTAGTTTTAAAGATTTTTTTAATTAAATACAATTTATCTTATCCCTTTTGTACCATTCAAATCTTGATAAATCATCCAAATTTTCTTTACTAAACGATGTGGTAAAACTTTCATTCCTAAGATTTGTATTTGATTAATTGTTCCATATAAAGAAACATCTTTAGAGCTTTCCATATCTTTAATCGCTTTTTTAATAACATCTTTAGCTTTATAAACCTTACCATATCTAATGACAACTGGTTTTTTATCTTTTTCTACAGCACGATCAAAAAATTCAGTTTCTACCCAATAAGGACATACAGCTAAAACATGAATTTGTCGATATTTTAATTCTTCATTTAAAGCCCTTGAATAACTTAAAACAAATGCTTTGGTAGAAGCATAGATATTTAAATAAGGAATTGGCATATAGCCACTACATGAGGCTAAATTGACAATATGACTTTTTTTATGCATGTAAGGTAAAACACTATTGACCATTTTAACCACTGCCAACATATTTAAATTCATCATATTTTCAATAACTTCAATAGACATATTTTCATAATGATCTAATTTACCATATCCTGAACAATTGATCAGTACTTTAACCCTTGGCTTTTCTTGAAACAAAGATTCTTGAATAACTTGAAATGATTCTTTCTTTGTTAAATCCAAAGCAAAGACACGTACCTTCGTTTGTAATTTTTCTTTTAAACTTTCAAGTCTTTCTTTTCTTCTGGCAATCACCCAAATTTCATCAACTTGATACTTCTTTTCAATTTGCAAAGCAAATTCCCTTCCCATACCTGAACTTGCTCCTGTTATAATTATTATTTCTTTCATTTATATCACCACTTTCTATTATAATTTTCTTTCCAAACAAGTCAAAATATTCTATTTTTTTCATAATATAAAAAAGCGCTTACATTTATAAGTTTTATGATAAAATGATGTTAAGTCAATCATATTTATATGATCATTATTTAAGGAAGGAAATGTTTATGGAAAAAAATCGTAGTTTGAACTTGAAGTATGCAGGAAGTCAAATTTTCTATTTTGCTGCCTTTGCTGCAATGATGGGCTATGCCTCTGTCTTTTTATTAGATAAAGGCTGTACAAACTCACAAATAGGAATTGCGCTTGCTCTTTCAAGTATTATCGCTGTTTTATTGCAACCAATGCTTGCATCTTTTGCTGATAATCATAAAAATATTGAAATGCGAAATATCATCGCACCGATTGTTTTATTAGTCATTGCTTTATCTGCAATTCTTTATTTAGTTCCTGGAAGTGCTTTATTTGTTTTATTTTTAGTTGTTACTATTTTTTCAATCATGTCATCTATCATGCCACTTATGAATTCTCTTGCCTTTGTTTTTGAACAACATGGTATTGAAATCAATTATGGTCTTGCTAGAGGATTAGGTTCAGTAGCATATGCTATCGCCTCTCTTGTTTTAGGACATGTTGTTGAAAGTTTTTCACCAGGTATTTTACCTTTATTCTATATTATTTTTACAGCTTTGTTATTTGTTGTTGTTAAAATGTTTGTTTTACCAAAAGGTTATGAAAATGAAGTTGTCAAAGAAGATACAAAACAAGAAGAAACAGAACAGCTTTCTTTTGGTAAGTTCTGCATGAAATATAAAAAATTCATTTTATTTTTAGTTGGTTTTGTACTTGTATATTTTGCTCATACAATTATTAATAACTTCTTTATTCAAATTATTACGAATATCGGTGGAACAAGTGCTGATATGGGAAATGCTGTTTTCGTAGCTGCTATGTTAGAATTACCAACAATGGCTTTCTTTTCTAAAATGTCTGAAAAAATTAATTGTGGAACACTTATTAAATTTTCAATTTTAATGTTCTGTGTAAAACATGCACTTACATATTTTGCTACAAATATGATCATGATTTATCTTGCACAAGTATGTCAAATGTTTGCTTATGCTTTATTCATCCCTGCTTCTGTTTATTATGTTAATAAAAAGATTGCTGTAGCTGATCGTGTTAAAGGACAATCACTTGTTACAACTTCGATGACATTATCTGGTGTTTTTGCGAACTTTGTAGGTGGAATTATGCTTGATGCTTTAGGTGTTGGACATGTTTTACTTGCCGGAGTAATTTTATCTATTGTTGGTGCTGTTATTGTGATTTTAACGACAGAAAAAGTTTAAGCGACTCAATATTGAGCCGCTTTTTTTATGAACATATTTCTTTCTTCTTTATTTAAAGGACGTGACATTCCTTCTAATAAAGTTTTATCTAAATTAATTTCATCAAAAGACATTCTTTTTAAAGAAACAACTTCATTATTTAATGATAAAAACATCTTTTTGATTTGATGATATTTACCCTCTTCAATGGTCACATAACCATGAAAATCATTTAAAATTTCAAGTTTAGCGGGCAAACATAGAATATTTTGATCAATGATGATTCCTCTTTTAAAAGCTTCTTGATCTTCTTTTCTTATTTTTTCTTTTGTTTCAACAAGATAAGTTTTTTTAACATGATTTTGTGGTAATAAAAGTTTCTTTAAACTTTTATCATTAGTTAAAATCAAAAGTCCTGTCGTATCACGATCTAATCTTCCTAAACAAAAACAATCTTGATATTCAATCAAATCAGTAACACACTTTTCTTTTTTGTCTTTATTAGCACAAAGATATCCTTGTGGTTTATTAAGCATAATATAATGAAAAGGTTGACTATTTAACCTTTTTCCTTGATAAACAAGAAGATCCTCTTCTTGTATCTTTCTTTTACTATCAGTTTCAACAAGTCCATTAACTTGGATCAAGCCATGTTTAATCAATGTCTTACATTGCTTTACATTTCCTAAATTATTGTACATTAAAATATAATATAAATCTTTCATACTAATCCTTATAATTCTTTTCTAACCAATGAGCCACCGCATCTTGGTCATGACTTTCAATAACACCTGTTGCTTTTTCTTTGAGTTCTTTACATGCATTTTCTACCGCATAACTTTCATTTGCTATTTCAAACATTGATAAATCATTTAAACCATCGCCAAAAACAACTATCTTATCGCATTTTAAATAATCTTTTAATTGTAAAATAGCGTGTGCTTTTGTTGCTTTTTGAGGTAAAATTTCTAGCCACCAGTCTTGGCTATAAATATCTTTAGAAAACAAGCATTGATATTGATCTTTTAAATCATGATAAAAACTTTCTAGTTGTTCTTTTGTAGAAATACAAGAAATATAAAAAACATCTCCTTGATAAAGATCATTTTCGATTGGATTTTTTCTTTCGTCATTTCTTGTCTTTATAAAATTAAGTTGTTGTTTTGTAGATTTATCTGGGATATAACTAAATTTTTCATGATGATTTCTAAATGCATAGACAATTGGATAAAAACCTTTTTGATTAAAATAATGAGATAATTCTTTGACTTCTTCTTTCAAAAAGAAATTAGATAATAGTATTTCTTGGCTTTGATTATCAATAATAAAAGCTCCATTATAAAGAATCAAAGGAATTTTAGCTGTTAATCCTTTAGTTGCTGGTTTGGCTGAATAATAAGAACGAGCTGTTGCATAAGAAAACAACATTCCTCGATCAACAAGCTTTTCAATAACTTCATTAGTATAAGTTGAGGTTTGTTGTTGACTATTTAAAAGCGTTCCATCTAAATCAGAAACATAGAGTGTCTTCATTTTAACGAATAAAGTTTGTGGCTCTTTTTTTATTTTGAGGAACTTCAATTCCTGCTTTTTTACCAGCTTCAATACATTTTAACATCCATGCCATATTTTTACCTAAAGCATACATAGTATCCAATCCTTCTATGTCTTGTTCAACATCACTTGGTGTATGTCCATGAACTTCATTCCAATAGTTTGATGTGACAATTGGCATTTCAGAAATACTTAAATGCTTATTTAAAACATCCATACTTGTTACACTTCCTGCTCTTCTTGATGAAGAAATTACTGCTGCTGGTTTATGAACAAATGCTGATTTAGCACTATAAAAAACACGATCCATAAAACTTTGAATTTTACCTGTTGGATGCGCATAATAAACAGGTGTCCCAAAAATAAAGCCATCAGCCTCTTTAGCCATTGAGGCAAATTCATTCACACAATCATCAAAAACACATTTTCCTGTTTTAGAACAAGATCCACAAGCAATACAATCTTGTAAAGGAACATTAGGAATATGATAAATAAGTGTTTCTATTCCTTCTTCCTTTAATGCTTTTTCTACTTCTTCTAAAGCACGATTTGTACATCCTTTAGGATGTGGTCCTCCATTAACTAATAATACTTTCATTTCCTTTTTCCTCCTGTTTTTATTGTAAAACACTCTTTATAATATGACAAATAGTTATTTGTTATAACCTGGTATAAGAAAAAGAAATCACTAGGATTTCTCAAATCTTAACAATTATAAGCTATCAAACATATCCATTGAATAGACGCGAATATCATTTGGTTTCGTCATCTTATATTTTTCTTTTACTGCTTTAAAATATGTTCCAATGTTATCATGTGAAATAATTTGTTTTGATGGTTCTGTCACTGGTAAGTCACCTCGAGCAACAAGCCAAGGAGTTTCATTATGAGTAAATTGTTCAAGAACTTTACCACTATAACAACAAAGATTATTGATTACACTATCAAAAATTGCCTTTTCTGATGCACTCAAAACTGAATCATTAAAATATTGACTCTTTACTATAGGATCAAAATGATAATCACAATATTTAAAATAAATATCTCTATAAACAGGCCCATGAACCCATGCTTCACATTCTTCTATGAAAAGAAAAGTATTATAAAAAGCATAATAAAATCCCTGAATATAATACAAAGCCTTTTGAAGTGCCAAAGGTGTAATGTCTTCACACTGATTTAAAAGATATTTTATTGCAATATTGATTTTTGAAGAATTGTTTTCAGAGACTTTAATTAACTCATCAACAGCTTTTCGACTTTTTTCATAAGTTTTTTGAGATTTTAGATTTTCCTTTCCTGCTTCTAAAAGTTCAGCATAATATATTGGATCATCATATATTTTCGTTAAAATTTCTGAATACTGTTTTGTTGGTATATCACCATCACAATATCGAGAGAAAGTTTGTTCACCCCATCCAAGTAAAAGGGAAAGTGGTCTTTTTCCAATAGCATACTTCTTAGGAATTGCTAAAATAACATCTAATGATACGATTCCATTTTCCTTACGATAAACCTCATACAAAGCCTTAAGGTTGGAATCATTGATTTCTGGTACATAGACACTCGTATTACATTTAACACATCTTACCTCTTTTCCAATATAATGATACTCAATACCTTTGATTTTTCCTATCATTGGTACTTCTGTTATAGTATATTCTACATCATCTCGACACTCTTCACAAAAAATAAGGTTTCTAGTCATAATAGATTCTCCTTTCTAAACAAATAATCAATCGGCTTATTTCGCTTATGAAATGAAATAACAACCGTTCTTTTTCCAGATGGTAAATAAAGAACATTAAACTTTGTATATAAATCAATCATCTCTTCTTCACCATCTGCATTAAAAAGCTGAACTTGAGGAACAAAAACATAAAGTATTTCATGTTCATATCCAATTTTTATATTTTGTAATGAATGGCAAAAATCTTCAACTTCTATTTGCATCAAAATAGATTTTTGTCTATCACTATGAACATTATATTCATTTATAAATTCTATATTTTCTTGACGTCTTTCATTTAAAGAAATTGTATATTTTCCAGCAGCTACACACTCTTTTATTTTTGCCAAAATACCTTTAATTTCTTCTCGAGAATAGTTTTGATTATAATGCGGATTCATCTCTCATCACCTTTATTTATTATAATA
>UQVG01000112.1 GCA_900544435.1 uncultured Erysipelotrichaceae bacterium
TTATTTTGCAGTTTTATTTTGTTTTTAGATGTATTCAGTTTGCGGTTTAACAGTAGTGCAACGATTTCTAGATTGTGTAAGAAATTAGGTTTTAATGGATATAAAGAGTTTAAATATCAATATGCTGCTGAATATTCTCATTTACTTGAATTGAAAAATGATTTTGAAATTGAACCTTTTTCAAGTGAGAGTTCAATTGATGATGCTTTAAATAAAATCGAACTTTTACATAAAAGAGCGATAGAATATACAAAAAGTTTATTAAATAGACAAGTTATAGAAAGAATTTATCAACTTATTAAAAATGCAAAATATATTGAAATTTATGGAACAGGTATTAATTTTTCTTTAGCAGAAATATATAGCTTGAATTTTGAAGAAGAAGGGGTTATTTCTAAAGCGTATAACAGTTTAAATCCAATGCATTTTCAATACTTAAAGCAAAGAAAACCAAATGATACAGTTTGTATTTATTTGACGCATACAGGTCAAAATAAGGAAATGTTAAAAATAGCAAAAGATATTCGCAAATCTCATGCTAAATCAATTGTAATTTGTGATCATAAAAAAAGAGAAATTTGTAAATATTGTGATGAGACAATTGTAATTATGACCACTCAAAATACAATTGAATTATCTAATGCTGTTTATATTGCTTCTTTACAGTATGTTTTTAATATATTTACTTCATTAAAATTGATAAGTAATTATTCTTATTTAGAAGAAACAACAAAAGCAGTTGATAAATTTAAAATGGGAGAATGATTATGAATAAAAACTTTCTATGGGGTGGTGCTGTTGCTGCTAATCAATATGAAGGTGGCTATCAAGAAGGACATAAAGGATTAAGTGTAACCGATGTTATGTCTGCTGGTGATGTCAATCACCCTCGAGAAATTTCTTATGAAATATTAGATGATAAATATTATCCTAATCATTATGGAATTGATTTTTATCATCATTATAAAGAAGATATTAAATTATTTGCTGAAATGGGTTTTAAATGTTTTCGTTTAAGTATTTCATGGCCACGTATTTATCCTCATGGTGATGAATTAGAACCTAATGAAGAAGGGTTAGAATATTATGATCGTATTTTTAATGAATGTTTAAAATATGGAATAGAACCTGTTGTTACTTTATCTCATTTTGAAATGCCTCTTTATTTAGCAAAAAAATATGGTGGTTGGAGAAATAGACAATTAATTACATTCTTTGAAAGATATGCGATTACATGTTTTAAAAGATATAGCAATAAAGTCAAATATTGGATGACATTTAATGAAATTAATAATCTTATAGATACTGATAATCCTTTTAATGCTTGGACAGGAGCAGGAGTTTTATATAAAGATAATGAAAATGTTGAACAAACAATGTATCAAATATCTCATTATCAGTTCGTCGCAAGTGCTAGAGCAGTTCAAAGAGCTAAAGAAATCAACTCCTCTATGCAAGTGGGTTGCATGTTACATTTTGGTCCAATTTATCCTTCTTCTTGCAACCCACAAGATATTCTTGCAGGCATTAAAGCAATGGATAAGAGATATTTCTTTAGTGATGTTCATGTAAGGGGATATTATCCAGCCTATACTTTAAAAAAGTGGGAAAGGGATCATATTCAATTAGATATAACTGATGAAGATTTAAAAGATCTAAAACAAGGTACAGTGGATTATATAGGGTTTAGTTATTATAAATCAACGATTGCTGAATATGATAAAACACAAGACTTTATCGAAGTACAAAATCCATTGTTAAAGAAAAGTGATTGGGGTTGGGCTATTGATCCTACAGGATTAAGAATTATTTTAAATGAAGTTTATGAAAGATATCAAAAACCAATGTTTATTGTTGAAAATGGTTTTGGAGCTTATGATAAATTAGAAAATGGAATCATTAATGATGATTATCGTATTGATTACTTAAGAAATCATATTTTAGAAATGAAAAAAGCAATTGAGTTAGATGGTGTAGAAGTCATAGGGTATACCCCTTGGTCAGCAATTGATATTGTAAGTGCTTCTACAGGTGAACTGGCAAAAAGATATGGCTTTATCTATGTTGATTTAGATGATCAAGCTAATGGTAGTGGAAGAAGATATCGAAAAGCTTCTTTTGAATGGTATAAAAAAGTTATTTCATCAAATGGTGAAATTTTATAGGAGATAAATAATATGAACAAATTTATAAATGAAACGTTAGTTATTTATATATCGAAGTTTACAAATACAAAAGTTATAAAGGCTTTAAAGGATGGAATGATGTTTTCTTTACCGTTTTTAATGATAGGATCGTTGTTCCTGTTGATTGCTAACCTACCAATTGAAGCAGTAAGTAAAGTAATTAGTGAAAGTGGAATAGGAGATGTATGTTCTCAAGTATATTCTTCTACATTTTCATTAATGGCCTTCTTTACAGTAATAGGAATTACTTATTCTTATTTGAAGAATGATCAAGTAACAACTGCAATAAATGGTGCTTTAACTGGTTTAGCAGCTTTTATTTTATTAACTCCTTCTTCTAAAGTGTTAGATAGTGGGGAATCAGTTACAGGAATTATTTCTAAAGATTGGACTGCTGGTCAAGGAATGATTTGTGCTATTTTAATTGGTTTTTTAGTTGGGTATATTTATTCTTTATGTGTAAAAAAAGATATTAGTATAAAAATGCCAAAGGGTGTTCCTAGTGGTGTTGCAGATTCATTTTCGTCATTATTACCAACTGGAATTATTATTACTATTTGTGCAATTATTTATGCTGTATGTCACTTTGTATTTAATACAACATTTGCGGAACTTATTTATTCAGTAATTCAAATTCCTTTACAAGGAATTACTGATTCGTTCTTTGGGGTTGTTATTATGACAATTGTTATGTCTTTATTGTGGTGGACAGGTGTCCATGGTGGTTCTATCTGTGGAGGAATTCTTTCACCAATTTTACAAGCAAATATGGCAGCTAATCAAAAAATTATAGATTCAGGATTACCTCTTACAATTCAAAATGGTGGACATATTTTTACACAACAATTTTGGGATAATTTCTTATGTATGTCTGGTGCAGGAATTGTAATTGGTTTAGTAATTTATATTACATTTTTTGCTAAATCAAAGTCATTACGTAGTTTAGGTAAATTATCCATTGTACCTAATATCTTTAACATTAATGAACCAATTATTTTTGGGACACCAATTGTACTTAATATATATTTATTGATTCCATTTGTTCTTGTTCCTTTAATTATAGGTATAAGCAGTTATTTATTAATGTATATGGGAATTTTACCATTATTTAGTGGGGTTATGGTTCCTTGGACAACACCTCCAATTATATCAGGACTTTTGATTGGTGGATGGCGTGTTGCATTATGGCAATTTGTGATGATTATTATATCTTTTGTTATCTATTTACCATTTATTAAAAAAATAGATACTTTAGAAGTAAGTAAAGAAAATCAAAAGTAGATGATAAGAAAGGTAAATACTTTAAAAATATTATTATAAAAGTTTAGACCTTAATATTAAAAAGTCGTGGAAAAATCACGGCTTTTTTCATACTTTAAAAGAATATAATTTTAATAATGAAATAAACTATTTATTGATTGCTTGGGTATAATAAAATTGAAAAAAGATTGATAAATTCTACAAATTTGCATTTTTAAATGATATGTGGTATGATTATAGACGGTTAAAAAAATTCAAAAGGAGAACATTATGAAAACAGACATACAGACCAAGCTCAAAACATTGTTTGATGAGAAAATTAAAAACAGAAAAGCAATGTTTATTCCAATCGCTGGGGTAGCTGCATTTATGTTAGTAGGTTACGCTGGTGTGGATCATGAAAAGCCTGAAATTGTGTCAAACCGTATTGAAATTCCTTATGGTGAAAAGTTTGATACTGATGCAATTGATATTGTAGATAATCATGATGATAGAAGTGAGCTGCTAGTAGAAGTTGATGATGATTCCTTAGATGTTAAACAATTAGGAACATATCAAGTTGAAGTGCGTGCAACAGATCAGTTTAATAATACTGATGTTAAAACAATTCAAGTAGATGTTGTTGATGAAGAAGCGCCAAAAATTAAAACATTAGGTGCAAGTGATGGATATTATATTGAAGTACCTGTTTATGGTAGCCAAGATTTATCTTCTTATCTTAAAGCTGTAGATAATGTAGATGGTGATGTAACTCCATTTATGGAAAGCGATAAACAATTAGATACTTCTAAACAAGGAACACAAACAATTAATGTTTCAGTAAGTGATAATAGTGGTAATACAACTGAAGAATCATTTAAATTCTTTATTGCTGATATGCAAGCACCAGAAATCACTTTAAAATCAGGTAATGATATTACAGTTGATTATGGTAGTGAATTTAAATGGCAAGATTATGTATCAATTAGTGATAACTTAGATACAAATATTGAACCTAAGATAGAAGGTACAATTGATACAAAACAATTAAATCAACAAAAAGAGATCAAATTAACAGCAACAGATGGTGCAGGTAATTCATCAAAAGTTGTCTTAAATGCAACTGTTAAAGATATTACTGGACCAAATATCGTTTTATCAACAAATAAGATTTCTGTTGATAAAGGAAGCAATGTTGATTTAAAATCTTATATCACATCTGCTGTAGATAATTTAGATGGTGATATGAAAGACAAAATTACATTTAATGCTGTTGATACTTCTACAACAGGATTAAAAACAGTTACATATACTGGTGTAGATTCAACAGGAAATAAATCAGAAGTTCAATTACAAGTAGAAGTAACATTCTCTGGTGAAAGAATTGTTAGTACAGGTCTTTCTAAAAGAGGATGCCCATATGTATGGGGATCAACTGGACCAAATTCATTTGACTGTTCAGGATTTACACAATGGGTATATAGACAAAATGGTATTTCTATTCCAAGAACATCATCTGAACAAAGAGCTGCTGCTAAAAAAGTAGTAAGTTTATCTGAACTTCAAGTTGGAGATATTTTATGGCGTTCAGGGCATGTAGGAATTTATATTGGAAATGGACAATATGTTCATGCTCCACATACAGGAGATGTTGTTAAAGTTTCTTCTGGTGTAGGTAAATTTACATGTGGACTTAGATATCAATAAAAGGTTTCGGTTTGAAACCTTTTTTTTTGCCTTTTAAAAAGATATAATGTATCTAAAGAGGGTGATTTTTTTGTATATAGCAACAAGTAGTCAGTTAAAAAGATATGATCAAGCTTTATTAGATTATGGATATTCGATTGAACAATTAGTAGATAAAGCGAGTGATTGTTTATTCAAACATTTTGATAAATATCAACGTATTATGATTGTTTGTGGACCAGGAAATAATGGTGCAGATGGTATTTCATTAGGAATTAAATTACATCAAGAAGGTAAAAAAGTCTTACTTTGTTTAACAGGAAGAGAAGAAAAGCTTAGTCAAGCAAATAGATATTATCTTGATCAAGCACAATCTTTATCGATAGAGTGTTTATTTGTAAGTGAAGAGACACTTGAAGAATTTCAAGAAAGTGTTCCACATTTTGATGTGGTAGTTGATGCATTATTTGGCTTTGGACTTAATAGTGATTTAAGAGGAATTGTTAAGTATGTTGTTGATCTTATTAATAATATTGAAATAGATATTATTGCAATCGATATTCCTACAGGATTAAATCCTGATACAGGAAAACCGTATAATAGCTGTATTTGTGCTTATCAAACAATAACTTTAACAGCTTACAAACTTGCTTTTTTAAATCCAGAAAGTGAAATGTATACAGGAAAAGTAATTTTAGAATTGTTGGATGCTAAATCATTTCATGAAGAAATGTTATTTTCTCAACCGATTGATTTTAAATGGGCAAAATATCATATAAAAGAACGATTATACGATGGACATAAGGGAACCTATGGGAGAATTATGCATGTAACAGGATGTTATCATTATCGAGGAGCTGCACTTTTAGCAGCTAAAGCAGCTGTTTATGCTGGAAGTGGATTGGTTACGGTTTGGTCTAATGAAAAAGTAATTGATTCTTTAAGTTTATTTTGTCCAGAGGCAACATCATGTCAAAGACATTATTTTGATGAACATTTATTACAAGGAAAAGATGCAATTCTTATAGGAAGTGGACTTGGTTTAAATGAAGATAGTGAACGCTTTGTATGTGAACTTTTAAGCCACGTACATGTACCAGTTGTTATTGATGGTGATGCATTAACCATTCTTGCAAAGCATCCAGAATTATTAGAAAATCATCATTCGCCATGGATTTTAACACCACATCATGGTGAATTTAAAAGATTTGTGAATTTTAATCAAACAAGTGAAATGGTGGATCAAGCTAATACATTTGCAAAAAAATATCATGTTACCTTAGTTCTAAAAGGTCCACATACACTTATTAGTGATGGAAATGAAACATATCGCATTATGTCAGGGAATAAAGGAATGTCATCTGCAGGTATGGGAGATACACTTGCTGGTATTATCAGTAGTTTTTTAGGACAAGGTTATTTACCAAAAGATGCGGCTATATTAGGAACTTATTTACATGGTTTATGTGGAGATGAAGTTTATAAAGAAAACTATACGGTTGTTGCTTCAAATGTGATTGACCAAATTCCACAAATGATGAAAAAGCTTAAA
>UQVG01000113.1 GCA_900544435.1 uncultured Erysipelotrichaceae bacterium
ATTTTGTAAATATAAATAATTAACAACTAATGGATGATTTTCATAATATGCCTTTTTTTCTTGATATTCTTGAATTGTTTTTGTAACACCATCATCCTGTTTAGCTTTTTGATTGACAATCTTTTTTTGTAATGCTTTTAATTCTTTTTCTAATTGTTTAAGTTTTTCATCATTTAAAACAAGTTTTTCATACTTTTGATATTCTTGAACAACTTCTAAATCTAAAATTTCTTGATTTAATTTTCTAGCAAGTTCTTCAATTCTAGTCAACTTGTTCACCTTTTAAAGCCCAAGTTTTTACTTCTGTGACTTTTACAGGCACAATTTTACCAATATCTTCTTTACGTCCTTTGAAGTTGATCAATTTTTGATGTGCAGTATATCCTGTCATCATTGTTTCATCACGTTTAGATGGACCATCTACTAAAACATCCACAACTTGATTTAAGAAACGTTGATTTTGTTTTAAAGCTTTTTCTTTAACAACTTCATTTAATCTTTCTAAACGATCTTGTTTTTGTTCAAATGGCACATTGTCTTGCATTTTAGCCGCAGGTGTTCCTTCACGAGGAGAATAGATAAATGTATAGGCTAAATCGTATTCACATTCTTCATATAAAGAAAGTGTATCTTGGAATTGTTCTTCTGTTTCATTTGGGAAACCAACAATAATATCTGTTGTAATTGAACAATCTGGCATCACTTCTTTGATCATGTGGAAAAGTTCTAAATATTGTTCTCTTGTATATCTTCTACCCATTAATTTCAAGATTTCTGTATTTCCTGATTGTACTGGTAAATGGATATAAGGCATGATGTTATCATATTGATTAATGATTTCAATCATTTCTCTAGAAAAATCCCATGGATGACTTGTTGTAAAACGAATACGCGCAATACCAGTTTTAGCAACTTCTTCTAAAAGAGTCGCAAAATCATAGTCTTCTTCTAAATCTTTTCCATAACTATTGACATTTTGTCCAAGTAAAGTGATTTCTTGATACCCATCTGCTTTTAATCCTTTAACTTCTTCAATAATATCATCCATTAAACGAGAACGTTCTTTTCCTCTTGTATAAGGCACAATACAATACGTACAGAATTTATTACATCCATACATAATATTGACCCATGCTTTATGCCCATTAGCACGTGTAACAGGCGTATTTTCAATAACATCCCCTTCTTTAGACCATACTTCTACAACCATTTCTTTACTAAACATTGCTTCTTTTAATAAAGTTGGTAAACGATGAATATTATGTGTTCCAAAGATTAAATCTATATGTGGGTGCTTTTCTAATATTCTTTTAATAACAACTTCTTCTTGCGCCATACAACCGCATAAACCAAAAATAAGATTTGGGTTTTTCTTCTTTAAGTTTTTAACATAACCTACTTTCCCAAATACTTTTTCTTCTGCGTTTTCTCTAATAGCACAGGTATTTAATAAAATGACATCAGCATCTTCAATTTCTTTAGCAGCTGTATATCCCATCATTTCAAAAATACCTGCTAATGTTTCACCATCACGTTCATTAGCTTGACAACCATAAGTATGAATATAATAAGTTTTTCCTTTACCTACACTCACCATATCACTAGGTATTTCAAAAGCATCTTTTAAATGATCAACTTGTTTTCTACTTCTTTTTTGAGCCTCTTTTAAATTTGGCCCTTTAAAATATTCACTATAATCTTTCATTTTTTCACCACATTTCTTTCCTATTATATACATAAAGTTATCTTTTGGCTAGAAAAAAATAAGGACTTATCAGTCCTTATCATTTTTATCTTATCCAAAGAATCCGTCTGGTTGAATTGAGAAGTATAATACTTTACCTTCTGGAGTTCCTTTAAATACTCCTTTACAATGACCTGCTGCTTCTTCAGGTGATAATTCAGTTTCACATTCAAATTCAGCTTTGATTCCTACTTTTTTAATATATTTACATGATACTTTATCATCTGAATATCCATCAAAGAAATCAATAATTTTTTGAACTTGTCCTGTTTGCATTAATAATTTACATTTTGCCATTTTAAAAAACCTCCATTTACATGTCAGTATTATACAATGAATTTTTAAAAAAAGAAACCCTTTTCATTAAAAATTAACGTAATTCTATTACAAGTCTTAAGGCAGTAATCCTTTTATCATCGACCATTAAATCATGAAAAGAAGGAATACAGATAAGCTCTTTTCCTGTAGGTATAATATATCCTCTAGCAATCGCAATTGATTTAATTGCTTGATTAAGAGCTGCTGCACCAATTGTTTGAATCATCAGTTTATCTTGTTCCCTCATTAATGATGCTATTGCTCCTGCAACATGATTAGGAACAGAAGTTGAAGATACTTTAATCATTTCCATATTTTTGCCTCCTACTTCACTATATGAATCAAAATTAAAAAAATAACAAAAAAAAGCATCCTAAGATGCTTGATAAGGATGATCATCATTGATCAAAACTCTTTCAATAGAAATAGGTTGATGTTTATCATTAAATTCAATAACAACACCTGCAAACTGTCCTGAATTTTCAGAAATTAAAAATTTAGAACTTAAACCTCTCATACGTGTAATAACACTATCTAAATCACACCCTAAAGAACTTAAATAAGGGCCTGTCATTCCTGCATCAGAAATAAATGCTACTTGTCCATCAATGATTCTTTCATCTGCTGTTTGTACATGTGTATGTGTTCCTAAAACAGCTTGTACTTTATCTTTACAATAATAAGCTAAACCTATTTTTTCACTTGTTGCTTCTGCATGAATATCAATAATATGAATATCTTGTTCAAGATTTAAATAATCATCGATTTGATCAAAAGGATTAGAATAACGGTTATCCATAAAAACACATCCTAAAGCATTAGTAACTCTAATCTTTGTTCCTTTAACATTAAATACTCTTGAATGAACACCTGGTAAAATACTTGGTTGATTAAAAGGAACAACTAAACGATCAGCTTCATCAATAAAATCAAAAAGTTCTCTTTTATCAAAAGTATGATTTCCCATTGTCATACAATCAACACCTTCAAAAGTAAAGAAATCATAATGTTTTCTATTTAATCCTTTACCATGTGTAGCATTTTCAACATTAGCAATTACAAAATCAATTTGGTAATCTTTTCTAACACGATAAAGATAATCTTCTATCATTTGTCGTCCTACATTTCCAACGACATCTCCTATAAATAAAACTTTCATTTTCTATCCTCATTTCATAAAGGTATTTTAACATATATAAAAAAAAAGGGAATTGATTTCCCTTTTATTTTGCAATTTCGCTTGCACGAATTTCTCTTATAACAGTGACTTTAATATGTCCTGGATAAGTTAACTCTTCTTCAATCTTTGTCTTAATATCACGTGCAATCTTATGACTTGCTAGATCATCTACTTTATCAGGTTTAACCACGATACGAATTTCACGACCAGCTTGAATTGCATAAACACGATCAACACCATCAAAACTTTTAGCCATTTCTTCAAGTTTTTCAAGTCTTTGAATATAATTTTCAATTGTTTCACTACGACTTCCTGGTCTAGCAGCTGATAATGTATCAGCAGCAGCCACTAAAATAGAAATAACACTTGTTGCTGGCACATCTCCATGATGTGAAGCAATTGCATTAATAACTGTTGGATGTTCTCCATGTTTTTTCGCAAATTTAGCACCTAATTCAACATGACTTCCTTCCATTTCATGATCCATTGCTTTACCAATATCATGTAATAAACCAGCTCGTTTAGCCAATTGTTGATTTAATCCTAATTCAGCAGCCATAATTCCTGCTAAATGAGCAACTTCTAATGAATGTTGAAGTGCATTTTGACCATAACTTGTACGATATTTTAATTTACCAATTTGTTTAACAATTTCTTTATCAATACGAGAAATTCCTAATTCAAAGATCGCATTTTCACCTGTTTTACGAATAACTTCATCTAATTCTTTTCTTGTTTTATCAACAACTTCTTCAATTCTTCCTGGTTGAATACGACCATCTCTAATTAAAGTTTCTAATGATAAACGTGCAATTTCTCTTCTTACTGGATCAAAGCAAGAAATTGTAATTGCTTCTGGTGTATCATCAATAATTAAATCAGCACCTGTTGCTTGTTCGATCGCTTTAATATTACGACCTTCACGTCCAATAATACGCCCTTTCATTTCTTCACTTGGAAGATCTACAACAGTTACTGTTCTTTCAGTAACTTCTTCTTGAGCATAACGATTAATCGCATTAGCGATAATATCTCTCGACATATCAGCAGCTTTACTTTTTGCTTCTTCTTCTTGTTCTTTTATGTAAGCGGACATTTCTAAAGAAATTTGTTGTTCTACTTGTTTGAACAATTCTTCTTTAGCTTCTCTTGCTGACATTGCTGCAACTTTTTCTAATTCGACAACTTTTGAATCAATTTTATTTTTTAATTCAGCCTCTAATTTATCTATTCCAGCTTCTTTAATATCCAATTGTTTAACTCTTTGTTCAAGAACGTCTTCTTTACCTTGAACAGCTATATCTCTTCGTTCAATTCCTTTTTCACGTTCTGAAAGTCTATTTTCAAGTTCAGTAATTTCTTGTTTTTGTTCTTTAATTTCTTTTTCTGCTTCTAATTTTAATTCATAAGCTTGCGTTTTAGCATCTAAGATAGCTTCTTTAACAAGATTATCTGCTTTACTAGTTGCATCATCGATAATCTTTTGAGCACTTACATTAGCTTTTGAAATATTTAGTTTGGCATACACAAAATAAATAAGAATTCCAACAACGATAGCTAGAACATAGGATAAAATAGTGGCGATACTTATATTTGGCATAACTCACCCTCCATTTTTCTATGCACATTCTTTTAAACGATTAATTATTTTCAAATAGATAAATATCTACTTTACAAACTCCCGTCGTTTAGCGGTTGTTTAAAATATTAAAATAAATGTTTACATAGCGCTTCTTTTTTCGCTTACTATGTATACTAAATGTGTTTTTGCGCACAAGTATATTATATGTCAAATTCATTATTTTGACAATATCAACATCTCTTTAGCTTAACAGATAACAAAAAAAAGAGGAATTTTATAATTCCCCTTCCTCTACTGGCATCAATGAAGCTTTAATAGCCTCTGTAATTTCATTCATAATTTCAGGATGTTCAACAAGATAACGTTTTGCATTTTCACGCCCTTGTCCAATCTTTTCTCCTTTATATGCATACCAAGCACCAGATTTATCAACAATATCTTTTTCAACAGCTAAGTCTAAAACTTCACCATCTCTTGAAATACCTTTTCCATAAATAATATCAACTTGTGTTGACTTAAATGGTGGTGCAACTTTATTTTTAACAACTTTAATATTCACTTTGTTTCCAACAATTTCTGTACCATTTTTAATTGCTTCACTTCTTCTAATTTCAATACGAACAGAAGAATAGAATTTTAAAGCACGTCCACCTGTTGTTGTTTCAGGATTTCCAAACATAACCCCAATTTTTTCACGTAATTGGTTAATGAATATGATCGTACAATCTGTTTTATTCATTACACCTGATAATTTACGTAAAGCTTTAGACATCAATCTAGCTTGTAATCCCATTTGTTGATCTGCCATTTCACCATCTAATTCTACTTGAGGAACAAGAGCAGCTACTGAGTCTACAACAACTAAATCGATAGCACCTGAACGCACAAGTGTTTCAGCAATTTCTAAACCTTGTTCACCACTATCAGGTTGTGAAAGAATCAATTCGTCAATATTAACTCCTAAATTTTTAGCATAAACAGGATCTATTGCATGTTCGGCATCAATAAAGGCAGCTGTTCCACCTTGTTTTTGAACTTCAGCAATCGCATGTAATGTAAGTGTTGTTTTCCCACTTGATTCAGGTCCATAAATTTCAATAATTCTTCCTTTAGGATATCCACCTATTCCTAAAGCCATATCAAGAGTTAAAGAACCTGTTGGAATAACAGCAACATCAACAGCAGCACGATCTCCAAGTTTCATAACAGAACCTTTTCCAAATTGTTTTTCAATTTGTTTGATTGCATCATTCAATGCTTGTTCTTTTTTTGCATCTTTTGCTTCTACTACTTTTTTTCCAGCCATAAATAATACCTCCTATTCCTATATATGCTTTATTTTTCATTTTTTCTTTTATTTTTGTGAAATTTTTTCAATTATTTTTTTACAAGCAAACTCAATTGCCTTTAAAGCAATCTCTTTTCTACTTCCATCTAAATTCAACTTATAAACCACAACATCCTTATAAGCTATACCAATATAAACTTCTCCTACTGGTTTACCTTCCATCGCATCTGGTCCAGCATTTCCAGTAAAAGAAACACATAAATCCGTATCTAAAATACTCTTTCCATTAACACACATAAGAGTTGCAATTTCTTTAGAAACAACCCCATATTTTTCAATCAATTGATGATCAATTCCTAATAGTCTTTCTTTAGTTCCACTTTGATAAGTGACCAAAGAACCCTTATAAACCTTAGAAATGCCAGGAATATTTCCTAGCATTGTCGCAAAATTTCCTACTGTAAAACTTTCAACAGTTCCAATAGAAATATTATTTTTTATTAATAATTCAGCAAGTTCTTCCAT
>UQVG01000114.1 GCA_900544435.1 uncultured Erysipelotrichaceae bacterium
TATTACTATTTATATTGACAATTCTAATTTTTAGCGTTATGATAAACACACAAGTTAGCAAGAGCTAACTAAGGAGGAGATTATATGTCATTAATTAATAAAGAAGTAAATGATTTTGAAGTTAAAGCATTTCAAAATGATGAATTTAAAACAGTTAAAAAAGAAGATATTTTAGGAAAATGGAGTGTATTTTTCTTTTATCCAGCAGATTTTACGTTTGTTTGCCCTACTGAATTAGAAGATTTATCAAACAAATATGAAGAATTTAAAAAAGTAGATTGTGAAATCTATTCAGTATCTACTGATACTCATTTTGTTCATAAAGCATGGCATGATAGTTCAAAACGTATTTCTAAAATTGAATACCCTATGTTAGCAGATCCTACTCATGCCTTATCAAAAGATTTTGAAGTATTAATTGAAGAAGACGGTTTATCTGAAAGAGGTACATTTGTTGTTAATCCTGAAGGTAAAATTGTGGCTTATGAAGTCAATGCTGGTAATGTTGGTCGTAATGCAGACGAATTATTGAGAAAAGTGCAAGCTTGCCAATTTGTTTATACTCATGGAGATGAAGTATGTCCAGCAAAATGGGAACCAGGTAAAGAAACATTAAAACCAAGTTTAGATCTTGTAGGACAATTATAGTTTATGGAACAAACAATTTATGATGCCATTGTTATAGGTGGAGGGCCTGCAGGTTTAACTGCAGCTCTTTATTTAGCAAGAGCAAATAATCGTGTTCTTGTTATTGAAAAAGAAACATTTGGTGGACAAATTACTATTACATCTGATGTTGTTAATTATCCTGGTATTTTAAAAACAAGTGGAAAAGAATTGACAGAATCGATGAGACAACAAGCTCAAGATTTTGGAGCTGATTTTGTGTTAGCTGAGGTTCAAAAGATTGAAGATGATGGGGATTTTAAACAAGTAAAAACGACAAGAGGAACATTTAAGTGTTTTGGTATTGTTATAGCGACAGGTGCTCACCCAAGAAAAGCAGGTTTTATTGGTGAAGAAGAATTTAAAGGGCATGGTATTGCCTACTGTGCAACGTGTGATGGTTCATTTTTTGAAGGAAAAGAAATATTTGTTGTAGGTGGTGGCTATGCTGCTGCAGAAGAAAGTGTTTTTCTTACCAGATATGCAAAACATGTCACTATTTTAATAAGAGAAGATGACTTTAGTTGTGCTTCTTCTATTGCTTCGTTAGCAAAAAATCATGAAAAGATAACTGTTTATACAAATGTTGAAGTACTTGAAGTCAGTGGTCATACGTATTTAGAATCTTTAAAGTATCATAATAAAAAAACAAATGAAGTGATTGAATATCATGCAAATGAAAATGATACTTTTGGTGTTTTTGTCTTTGCGGGTTATCAACCGAATACATCTCTTGTAAAAGATATTGTAGAACTCAATGAATCTGGTTATATCGTTACTGATCAAAATCAAAAAACAAATAAAGAAGGTATCTATGGAGCTGGTGATGTTTGTATTAAAGAATTGCGTCAAGTCGTTACAGCGGTAAGTGATGGTGCAAAAGCAGCCACATCATTAGAAAAATATGTTGAAAAAATGCATCAAAAAACGGGAATAATACCAAAAATTCCTCAAGTAAAAAAGGAAGAACAGGTAACTGTTAATAACGATTCATTACTTGATGAACACATGCTTTCACAATTACAAGCTGTTTTTTCACGTATGGAAAATCCAATTATTCTTAAATTATTACTCAATGAAAGTACGTTATCCAATGAATTAAAAGGATATATGGAAGCATTAGCATTACAAACCGATAAAATAAAAATAGCTATAGAAAAAACAAATCAAGAGATTCCTTCTGTCAATATTTGTTTAGAAGATGGTACATGGAGTGGCTTAACTTTCCATGGTGTACCTGGTGGACATGAATTCACCTCTTTCATTCTAGGAATTTATAATGTTGCAGGACCAGGACAAAAGATAGAACAAACTTATTTAGAAAGAATAGATAAAATAAATAAAGAGATTAATATAAAAATTATAGTTTCTTTATCTTGTACGATGTGTCCAGAACTCGTTACTTCAGCTCAAAGAATAGCTTCGTTAAATAAACAAATAACAACGGAGGTCTATGATATTCAACACTTTAAACAACTTAAAGATCAATATCAAATCATGTCAGTACCATGCATGGTTATTAATGATCAAAAAGTCGTTTTTGGAAAAAAGAATATCGAACAAATTTTAGAAATCATTGAAAATGTATAAAAAAACGAGCAATGCTCGTTTTTTTATTGTGCTGTCGTTTCTGAGGGTTCAATCGTTGTTTCAGGTTGAGTTGGTTCAGTATTTGGAGTCGTTTCAGGGGTTGTTTCTGGAACTTGTTCAACCTTCATTGTTCCTACTGCAATAATTGCTTCGTGACCTTTATAATAACTATTGGCTTCTTTTTTCTTTGAAAGTAATTTACCATCTTTATCATAAACTAAACGATAAGAAACGGCTTTACCACCATTAGATCCAGCTTGCTTTGTAACTTGTTGACCTTCAGGAATAGTATCATCATTTTCATATTTTGTGTTATATGCGACATCCCCTGTTCTTTCACTTGTAAACTTCACATAACTTCCATCAACATCAGTTCCAATAATTTTACATGTTAATTTACCACCTGCATAAGTTGCTTCTATTTTAATTGGATAATCTCTATTATTTTTAAATTTAAAATCAGGACCACCCCAAGAAACAGTTGCATCTCTTCCAATAGGTACATAACTTGAAATATACGTATGATTTGTTCTTTGAGTTACTTCTAGATTTGCAAGAACAACAGCATTATATAAAGTTGAAGATGTTTGACAAACGCCTCCACCAACTTCTTGAACAGTTTCACCGTTGGAATAAGCACCCGCTTCACCAAATCCATTTTCTTTTGTTCTTTTTCCTACTGTTTGGTTGTAAGAAAATTCTTCCCCAGGAAGTAAGATCACATTACATTTTTCACCAGCAAGTCTTACATTATTTCTTCTTACTGAAGTACCATTAACAGTTGTTGTATATTCTCCTAAAACATCTTTAAATAAATTCTTTTTTAAATCTTCTTTTGTAATACTTGGAATAATTGCTTTAGCTTTTACTTCAAAAGTACTTCCTTCACTTGCTTTATTAAAAGCACTAATTGAATCATCTAAATTATATTTAGCTCCATATTGTTCAGCTACAATTTTATAATTATTATTTTTATCTAAAGTTGCATTTTTACCTTCTTTAGATAAAGATTTATAGATTGTTTTCATTACACTTTCATCTTCAGAAACAGATGAAGGTTCAATTGTTAGAGTTTTCTTAAAATCATATTGATTCAAAGCATCCTTAATCGCATTATAAACATCTTCTTGTTTAACTGCTTCACCACTTTTACCTTTAGTAAAGATGACTTTTGTTTTTTCAACTTTATATGTTGTAGGTACTAAAGTTGAATAATCTAAAATACCTGATTTTTTGATTTCTTGGTTTAAAGTCTTTTTATCTTTGATATCAATAGAAATATTTTCATTATGTTGTAATAAATAATGATATCCTTTAGTAAAGAAATTATTATATTTCTTTTGAATGTCATTGACTTGTTCTTTAATATCGACCTTAACATTATCTTTTAGATCTATTTGATACTTTTGATCATTCAAAGATAAATTCAATAATAGATTTTTTTCATCCTTTTGATACTGTTTTTCAAGCTGAGTGACAATTTCATCCTTAGACATATTATTGACCTTTATGCCATTAATTGTCATATTCTTGATAAATCCATTACCTGATGCTAAAAAACATAAAATGATATAAATCACAAATATTAAACCTATAATTGCACCAACCATTACAGGAACTTTTTTATTCAGTTTTTTCATTTTTCCACCCCTATTTGTACATAATGATATATGAATAAAATATAGAAATCAATCGAAATAAATCATATATCAAAAATAAAAAATATTTGTTATAATGAGGGAGTTATTTATTGATAAAATCAACAAAATAAGATAGTATCAAAAAGAAAGGTGGTATGAAAATGAATGATGATATTATTGTTGCAGTAGCAACATCAAGACTAGAAGCAGCAATTTCAATTATCCGTTTATCAGGAAAAGATGTTATTGCATTTGTTCAACAGTTTTTTACAGGAAAGATTATAAATAAAGAGAGTCATACCATTACATACGGTTATATAAAAGATAATGGTGAAAAAATAGATGAAGTATTAGTAAATATCTATCGTGGGAAAAGAACTTTTACAGGAGAAGAAATGGTAGAAATCAATTGTCATGGTGGTGTTTATATTACAAATAGAGTTGTTGATATTTGTTTACATCATGGGGCAAGACTTGCAGAACGTGGTGAATTTAGTAAACGTGCTTTTTTAAATGGACGTATTGATTTATCACAAGCTGAAGCTATTAGTGATATTATTACAGCTAAAAATAGTTATGCTTCTTCTCTTGCTTTAAAGGGTATTCAAGGAAGTATTAGTCATTTTATTAAAGATTTAAAGGAAGAATTGATTCAAATTATTACTCAAATTGAAGTGAATATTGATTATCCTGAATATGAAGATGTTGAAGAACTTACAGCGGATAAGCTTTTACCAATGTCTACTTCTTTAATTGAAAAGATGAATAAAATCATTGAAGATTCTAAAAATATTAAATTATTAAAAGAGGGAATTCAAACAGCCATCATTGGTAAACCCAATGTTGGTAAATCTAGTTTATTAAATGCGATGTTAAAAGAAGAAAAAGCGATTGTCACAAATATTGCTGGAACAACAAGAGATGTCGTTGAAGGATCAGTAACAGTAGATGGTATTTTATTAAATATGATCGATACAGCAGGAATTAGAGAAACAGATAATATTGTAGAAAGTCTTGGGGTTGAAAAATCAAAAGAAATGATTAAAAAAGCAGATCTTGTTTTATTAGTTATTGATGGAAGTAAAGAACTTGATCAAGAAGATCAAAAGTTACTTGAACTTACAGAAGATACAAATCGTATTATTATTATTAATAAAGCAGATTTAGGTAAGAAAGTTGATTTAGAAGGAATTGAAATATCGGCTAAAGAACAAGATATTTTAGCGCTTACTAAAGAAATTAAAAAGAAATTTAATTTAGGACTTATGAGTAATCAAGAAGAATATTATCTTACTAATGCTAGACAAACACAATTATTAGAAAAAGCAGCTTCTTCTTTACAAATAGCAATCGATGCGATGAAGATGTCTATACCATCAGATCTTATTGTAGAAGATCTTTATGATAGTTGGTCTTGTTTAAAAGAAATATTAGGAGAACAAGCAAAAGAAGATTTATTAGATGAATTATTTAAACGCTTTTGCATAGGTAAATAAGATGAATACAAATGAAATATTAGCACAAAGATTTTATCGATTTTTTAAGTATACAAGGAATGTAGCATTAATTGCGTTTATTGTTTTCTTTATATTAAATGCAATTAATACAGGAAATAGTGTTTTATATTGGATTTGTTATGGATGTTTAATGGTTTCTATTGTAGGAGCAATGCAATCAGTTTTGTTGTATGTTCTTTCAAAGTATTATAAAAAGAGGTAATTTGAATGGAAAAAATATTTGAACAAATTGATAATTTGTTTGTAAATGGGGTTATTAATGGCATTATTTCAATTGTTATTGCAGGGATTGTTTTAATTGCAATCAATAAATTATTAAATAAGTTTATTAAAAAGAAATGGCCTGATAATTATGTTTTACAAAAAAGAATTAAAAAGATTATTCTCATTACAATCTTTTTAGCAATTATTTGTAGTGAAGTGAAGTTTTTAAAATCATTTGCGACTGCCTTACTTGCATCTGGAGGAATCGTTGCCGTAGTTATTGGACTTGCCAGTCAAGAAGCTGCAGGTAATCTTATTAATGGTGCCATGATTATGGCTTATAAGCCTTATAAGATTGGTGATTTTATTGTTGTTACAGGGCATAATGTTAGAGGAACTGTTATTGATATTTCACTTAGACATAGTGTTATTGAAACATTAGAAAAGACACAAATGATTGTTCCTAATGATATTATGAATAAAGCAATTATTGAAAATATTTCACAAATCGAACATGTTAAAGCAAATTATCTTTATATCGATATTTCTTATGAAAGTGATATAGATCAAGCAATCAAAGTGATTCAAGATCTTGTTGTAAAACATCCTTTATTCATTGATGGAAGAAAAGATAAAAAGGATCCATTAGTCCCTGTGATTGTTTCTGATTTAAAAGATAGCAGTATTCAATTAAGAGCAACAATCACTAGTGAAGATAATGTACAAGGTTTTCAAATGCTGGCAGATATTCGTAAAGATTTAGTCACTGAATTTAAAAAGGAAGGTATTGAAATACCTTACCCTCATATGCATATTGTAAAATAGTGTACGCATATTCATTACAAAACAAAAAAAGGAGAAAATACTGATATTATCAATGTTATTCTCCTTTTCTTTTTATAAGAACTGTTAAAGTATTTATAATATACAGAAAAATGGTATAGAATAAAATATAAATATATTAAAATTTCAAGAAGATATTTTATTTTAAATT
>UQVG01000115.1 GCA_900544435.1 uncultured Erysipelotrichaceae bacterium
TATATGATTTTTTTGAAAATATTTATCATAAAAACGGAAAGAATAGATAAGAGGATTAGATGTAAGTTTAATCCTTTTTCTTTGTTAATAAATTAACTTTATTTTTTGGTAAATGACTGTTGTAAATTGTTCTTAAAAGAGTACAATGTAGTGGAATTTAGGGAGAAAGATCATGAAAAAGATAAAAAAAAGAGATTTAATTAGTTTTGCCTGTGTATTTTGTTCTTCGCTGATTATGGCTGCTACAACTAAAACATTTGTAAGACCAGCACACTTATTGTCAGGTGGGTTTATGGGTATTGCCTTACTTGTAGATATGATTGCTGATTTGTTTGGAAAATCAATACCAACTGCATTTACTTTAGTAGCGTTAAATGTACCTGTAGCGCTTATTTGTGCTAAGAAAATATCAAAACGATTTGTATTCTTTTCATTATTACAAGTCTTTTTAACATCATTTTTATTACAAATCATTCCAAACTATCCATTATTTGATGAACAAGTTTTAAATGTTGTATTTGGTGGATATATTTGGGGGATGAGTATTGTACTTGCTTTAAAAGCTGGTGCTTCTTCAGGAGGTACAGATTTTATTGCTTTGTATTTTGCTAATAAAAATGGTCGAGAAATTTGGATGCAAGTTTTTGCTTTTAATGCCATGATTTTATGTATTTTTGGAGTTATTTTTGGATTTGATAAAGCAGGGTATTCTATTTTGTTCCAATTTATTTCAACAAAAACAATTTCTACATTCCATACACGATATAAACGTGTTATGTTACATATCTATACTTCTAAAAAAGATGAAGTGGTGGATACTTACTTAGAAAAATTCCATCATGGAATTACTGCTTTAGATGGGTATGGAGGTTATTTACATCATCCTGTAAGCTATTTAACAGCAATTGTTTCAAGTTATGAAGTTGGAGATGTATTAGAAGCTTTAAAGGAAACAGACCCTAAGATTATTGTTTCTGTAACTAAAGTTGAAAACTTTATTGGACGTTTTTATAATAAACCATTAGATTAACGAGTATGCACTCGTTAATTTTTTTTATGTCTTTTGATGCAATATAGAATAGAATCCACCTTCAATACTGTAAGCATCGTATCCTTGTTGACATAAATCATCTGCTAGTTTTTTTGATTTAGCTCCGCTATAACAAATGAGAATAAGGGGCTCTTTTTTTGAAAAATAATATTGATTGAGATCAAATTTTTCATAGGGAATATTTGTGAATTTTGTAAGATGCACTTTCTTATATTCATAAGGATCTCTTAAATCAATAAATTGATAATCATTCTCTAATATAGATGGGATTTTTTGGATAGGGATTACATTCGTATTTTTCATATTTTTCACCTCATAATATAATATGAAATTAATTGAAAACAATGATTATAGATGATATAATTCAGCCATGGAGGAATTATAAAAATGGATAAGAAAACAATTAGAGATATTGAAGTCGCTGGAAAAACTGTTTTAGTTCGTGTTGACTTCAACGTACCAAGAAGTAAAGAAACAGGAGAAATCACTAATGATAATCGTATTGTTGCTGCATTACCAACAATCAAATATTTATTAGAACAATCTCCAAAAGCTATCGTTTTATTCTCTCACTTAGGTAAAGTGAAAACTGAAGAAGACAAAGCTAAAAACAATTTAGCTGTTGTTGCTCCAAGATTAGCTGAATTATTAGGTAGAGATGTAAAATTCGTAGATTGCACTCGTGGTGCTGAATTAGAAGAAGCTGTTAAAAATGCTGAAAATGGACAAGTTATCTTAGTTCAAAACACTCGTTATGAAGCTGGAGAAAGTAAAAATGATCCTGAATTAGGAAAATACTGGGCTTCATTAGGTGATGTATTTGTTGAAGATGCATTCGGTTCAGTTCATAGAGCTCATGCTTCTACAGCTGGAATCCCTGCTCATTTACCATCAGCAGCTGGTTTCTTAGTAGAAAAAGAAATCAACTACATTGGAAAAGCTGTAAGTAATCCAGAAAGACCAATGGTTGCTATCTTAGGTGGAGCTAAAGTTTCTGATAAAATCTTAGTTATCGAAAACTTATTAAAAATTGCTGACAAAGTTATCGTTGGTGGAGGTATGTGCTATACTTTCGCTAAAGCTCAAGGTCATTCAATCGGTAACTCTTTAGTTGAAGATGATAGAATTGACGTAGCTAAAGATATCTTAGCTAAAGCTGGAGATAAATTAATCTTACCAGTAGATTCTGTAATCAATACTGCATTTGCTGCAGAAGGTGATATTAAAGTTTGTGGTGAAGATGTACCTGATGGATACATGGGATTAGACATCGGACCTAAATCTGTAGAAAACATCAAAGCTGCTTTAGCTGGTGCTAAAACAGTTGTATGGAATGGACCTATGGGTGTATTCGAAATGGAACCATTCGCTAAAGGAACAATCGCTGTATGTGAAGCTTTAGCTGGTTTAGAAGGTGCTAACACTATCATCGGTGGTGGAGATAGCGCTGCTGCAGTAATGCAACTTGGATATGCTGATAAAGTTTCTCACATCTCAACTGGTGGTGGAGCTTCATTAGAATATATGGAAGGTAAAGTTCTTCCAGGTATTGCTGCAATTGATGATAAATAATAAGGAAGGTATTTGTAATCATGAGAAAACCAATTATCGTAGGAAACTGGAAAATGAATAAAACAATCGCTGCTACAAAAGCATTCGTAGAAGCTGTTGATCCAGAAGTAACTGATAAAGCTGACTGGGGAATTGCTACTCCATACTTAGCTTTACAAACTGCAAAAGCAGGAGCTAAAAACTTAATCGTAGCTGCTGAAAACGTACACTTCAAAGATAGCGGAGCTTATACTGGTGAAGTATCTGTTGAAATGTTAAAAGAAATCGGAGTTGAATGGGTTATTTTAGGTCACTCTGAAAGAAGACAATATTTTGGTGAAACTGATGAAACAGTTAACGCTAAAATGATTCAAGTTCTTAAAAATGATATGACTCCAATCGTATGTGTTGGTGAAACATTAGAACAATATGAAGCTGGAACTACTAAAGATGTTGTTAAAACTCAAGTAGTTGCTGCTTACAAAGATGTTTGTCCTAAATGTGCTGCTAGAAGCGTTATCGCTTACGAACCAGTATGGGCTATCGGAACTGGAAAAACTGCTACAAATGAAATCGCTCAAGATGTTTGTGGATACATCCGTTCAGTAGTTGCTGAATTATATGGACAAGAAGTTGCTGATCAAGTAAGAATTCAATATGGTGGATCTGTTAAACCTGAAGGTTTAAAAGCATTATTAGAACAACCTGATATTGATGGTGCTTTAGTTGGTGGAGCTTCATTAGTTGAAGATTCATACAAAGCAATGATCGCTGCTTTAGACTAATTGTTGTTTAAACTCTAGGAAAATTCCTAGAGTTTTTCTTTTTTTAAAATTTATTTGATAAAAAGACAAAAAAATATAAAAAAAGTATTGCATTTATCAAAAGATAATGGTAAATTAGTTGTCGACGCAATAGGCTAATTGCGCATTCATTGTTGTGTGGAAGGGTAACACCCATTTGACCACAACACGGACAAATTTTTACAAGGAGGAAATGTCGCGTGAGTAAGAAAGTTGTTAGAGTTATGAAAATTCAATTCAAAGCAGGGCAAGCTAAACCTGGTCCAGCATTAGCAGGTGCAGGTATCCAAATGCCTAAATTCTGTACTGCTTTCAATGATCAAACTAAAGATCGTATGGGAGAAACAGTACCAGTTGTCTTAACAGTATATGAAGACAAAGATTTCAGCTTTGTATTAAAAACTGCTCCAGCTTCAGAAATGATTAAAAAAGCTTTAGGAGTACAAAAAGGTTCTAGTAATGCAGGAACAACTACTGTAGGAACATTATCAGCTGACAAATTAAAAGAAATCGCTGAATACAAAATGCCTGACTTAAATGCTTATGATTTAGATGCTGCAATGAAAATCGTTGCTGGTACAGCTAAAAACATGGGTGTTAAAGTTGAAGGAATCGATGCGTAAGCATCACGTGGAAGGATAATCCGTTATAACCACTAAGGAGGAAATTAAATGGCAAAGAAAAGTAAAAGATATACAGAAGCAGCTGCATTAATTGAAAATGGAAAACTTTATTCAGCTGAAGAAGCTATTGAATTAGTTAAAAAAACAAGTAATGTAAAATTCGATGCAAGTGTCGATGTTGCTTTCAATTTAGGATTAGATGTTAGACAAGCAGATCAACAATTACGTGGAGCTGTTGTATTACCACACGGAACTGGTAAAACTAAAAAAGTTTTAGTTGTAGCTGAAGGAGAAAAAGCTCAAGAAGCTAAAGATGCTGGTGCAGATATCGTTGCTGGTAAAGAAATTTTAGAAGACATCAAAAAAGGATGGTTAGATTTCGAAGTTATGATCGCTACTCCTAACATGATGGCTGAATTAGGTAAATTAGGTCGTATCTTAGGACCTAAAGGTTTAATGCCTAACCCAAAAACTGGAACAGTAACTATGGATGTTGCTAAAGCAGTTCAAGAAACAAAAGCTGGTAAAGTAACTTACCGTACTGATAAAGAAGGTAATGTTCATTTACCAATCGGTAGAGTATCATTTGATGATGCTAAATTAGTTGAAAACTTCAACACAATTTATGATTTAATCGTAAGATTAAAACCAACATCAGCTAAAGGTACTTATATTAAAAACATTGCAGTTTCATCAACTATGGGACCTGCAATCAAAGTTCAAACTACTAAATAGTTTGTAAAAAAATGTCGCAATCAATATACCGTAGACAGTAACTGGGAAACCTTAATTTGTTACCGAGGTGTTGAGTTTATAAAGAACTTGAACTCCTATCTACGTATGGGAGTTTTAAATATAGCGCGTATATTGTTGCATATATAAAAATTTATAGGAGGTGTAGCAATGTCAGTAGAAGCAATCAATGCGAAAAAAGTCGTTGTTGAAGAAATCGCTGGTAAATTTAATGATTCACAATCTGCTGTAGTAGTAGAATATCGTGGATTATCAGTAGCAGAAGTCACTGAATTACGTAAAGCATTACGTGAAGAAGATGTTGAATTCAAAGTTTACAAAAACAAATTAGTTCAAAGAGCTACTGAAAGCGCTGGATATGCTGAAATCAATGATAAATTAGTAGGTCCAAACGCTATTGCATTCGGTCATAGTGATGCCGTTGCACCTGCAAGAATTTTAGCTAAATTCGCTAAAGATCATGAAGCTTTAGTAATCAAAGCTGGAATTGTTGAAGGAAAAGTATTAGAAGTAGAAGAAGTTAATGAAATTGCTAAATTACCTGGACGTGAAGGAATGTACTCAATGTTACTTGGTATGTTAAAAGAACCAGTTAGCAAATTCGCTAGAGTTGTAAAAGCTGTAGCAGATGCAAGAGAAGAAAATGGTGGAGAAGCACCAGTTGAAGCACCTGCTGAAGAACAAGTAGAAGAAGCTGCTGAATAAGCAGAATTAATGAAAAGGAGAATATAAACATGGCAAAATTAACACATGAAGATATCTTAGCTTACTTAGAAGAAGCTACTATTTTAGAATTAAATGATTTAGTAAAAGCAATCGAAGAAAAATTTGATGTAACTGCTGCTGCACCAGTTGCTGTTGCTGCTGCTGCTGATGATGGAGCTGCTGCTGAACCTACAGAAGTTAACGTAACATTAACTGAAGTTGGTGGAACTAAAGTTGCTGTAATCAAAGCTGTAAGAGAAATCACTGGTTTAGGATTAGTTGATGCTAAAGGATTAGTTGACAAAGCACCTTCAGTAATCAAAGAAAAAGTTTCTGCTGATGAAGCTAAAGAAATCAAAGAAAAATTAGAAGCTGCTGGAGCTACAGTAGAAGTTAAATAATTATAACTTTGATTTAAAAGAAGGATCTTACGATTCTTCTTTTTTTGTTGGTTAAAATCCGATTTATTTGTATAATAGAGACAAAGGAAATAGAGGTATACAAATGAAACATTATTTTACAGATAATACAGATTTAAAAAGTGAACAATCACAATTTATTTTTAGATATCATAAATATGATCTTTTATTTACAAGTGATAATGGTGTTTTTTCTAAAAGTATGATTGATTATGGTTCACGTGTTTTATTAGACAATATTGAAATCACAGATGAAAAAACACTTCTTGATGTAGGATGTGGCTATGGAACTTTTGGAATATGCCTTAATAAAGTTTATTCACAATTAAATGTGGATATGGTTGATGTTAATGAGCGTGCACTTGAACTTGCTAAATTAAATGCAAAAAACAATAATATTCATGCAAATATTTATAAAAGTTTTATTTATGAAAATGTTCAAGGAAGTTATGATGTGATTGTGACTAATCCACCAGTTAGAGCTGGAAAAGAAGTTGTTACAACGATTTTATCTGAAGCAATTGATCATTTAAATGATCAAGGAAGTTTATGGGTCATTTTACAAAAGAAACAAGGTGCTCCTTCGGCTAAAAAGAAAATGGAAGAAGTTTTTGGGAATTGTGAAATTGTTAAAAGAGATAAGGGATATTACTTATTACACAGCGTAAAAAGATAATATTTCTTTTTTTATTT
>UQVG01000116.1 GCA_900544435.1 uncultured Erysipelotrichaceae bacterium
ACAAGGCTTTAGTTTTTATCCAACAGTTAAGAAAAAAGCCCGCGGAGAAATTACAAAACTTATTCAAGAACGCCTTAATTTTGTAGGATTCAATTTAAAAATAGATGGTATATTTGGTTCTAATACTGAAAAAGCAGTTAAAAAATTTCAAAAAAATAGAAATTTAAAAAATGATGGTATTGTCGGTAAAAAAACATGGGCCTATCTTATAAAAGGTATAAAAGTATAAAAAAACTCCTATACGGAGTTTTACATAAAAACTAATAAAACAATCGCCACCAAATTATTGATCATATGCATTAAAATTGGTACACATATTGTTTTCTTTTTCTCATAGGCATAAGAGAATGCAAATCCCATTCCACCATATGAAAGCAAATAAATGAGTTGTGTCAAATCCCCAGCAAATAAAGCTGAATAAATGTGTAAAAAACCAAACAAAAATGAACTTGCAAAAATAGCTAACCATTTATTTCTATCTCTAAGGCTTCTAAAAACAAGACCTCTAAATAATAATTCTTCCAAAATAGGCGCCAATATAACAGATTGAAAAGCCATTAATAAAACACCATTATTTAAATAATTTTCAAATAAAAGTTGATTAGCAGAATCATTAGATCCTCCACCCAAAACAAAATTAATAATCAAATTAGCTGCAATTGAAATTCCATAAATCATTGCAACACCAATTGTAATAGAATAAACAAAATTATCCATTAAGTTTTCTTTAAATCTTTTTATATTATCAATTAAAAAATCTTTTAAAAGCCATACAACCAAAATAAAACTTGCTAGCGAACAAACTAAATTTAAATAAATTCCTAAAACTGTTGTATCTCTTGTAATATTTGTATATTTTAATAAAAGATAAATTCCAAAATTAGCAAACCTTGGTATGACATACAAATATAATGGAAACAAAAGAATAAACCCTATTGCTTTTTGCTTTCCATTAATTCTTCCAGCAAAACTTTCATTCATCATAAACATCCCTTCAACTATAGCTGTTCCACAATATTCTTATCTTCATAGTCTAATTCTTCATAGAAAACAGCTAAACATGTATTAAGTTTAACCCCATAAAAATAAGTACTAAAAAAAGTAGAAATAACACCCGTAAAAAATGTCGCTAAAAAATCAATTGGCAGAATCGTTTCTACAAACATCGCAATAACACCAGATGTTAATCCAGCTAAAATCATCCAACCAAAAAATGAAAATTCTAATTTAAATAAAGTCCATTTATTTCCATTCATTAATCGACTAGATTCTTTTAATGCCTTTAATCCTGTATAATTATATTTTTGTAAAACATAATTAAATAGTCCAAATCTTAATGATAAATAAACAGCTACAATTGCTATTACGATAACAAGTATAAATCCAAATGAAAACATATCAGATAATGAAGCTACAATATTTACTAAATCACCTTGAGCAATCGTTGATTTATCGACATACATTAAAATAAGTTGTGATAAACTTTTAAATTGAGCGTCTGTCATTGTTGTATACATCAAAACCATTCCAATAACAGCAATTATAATTCCTGCAAAAGCAATTATAACATTATATAAAAAATATGTTGGAAATAGATTTCCAAATTGTTTAATACCTACCAAAGTGTCTTCTTTTTCATCAACTGACTGACCATTGTTATTAACAACTTTCAAAGAAGCCACAACTACTCCATGTCCTAAAGTCATTGTAAGAATACTTAACATTAAACTTATAATAGTACCTAAAATTCCATTAAATATTCCTGATAAAGCCGAAAATAAAGCTTGGATAATCCCAATGTATAAAATCACCTTAAACAGTTGATTTGGTTGTCTTAAAACCTCATTTGCTTTATTTTTGATATCATATATATTCATATCTTTCACCATCCTATAAAGGCATTATAGCAAATATTATATTTGATGAAAACTATTTTAAACCCAAACTTGTTTTAATAGCTTCATTCACTTTCTTCATAAAGTAATCATTTAAAGAGCCTAATTTTTCATGAAATCTTATTTTATCAATCGTACGAATTTGTTCTAGCAAAATAACCGATTTCTTTTCTAATGAATCACAGCGAATAACAACATGTGTCGGAATAGGATTTTTTGTTAGTTTAGAAGATATTGGTGCAATAATAACCGTTGTAGAAAACTTATTACCCTTATTATTTTGTAACACTAAAACCGGTCTTATGCCTCCTTGTTCACTTCCGACAACTGGTGAAAGATCTGCATAATAAATATCTCCCCTATTAATCATAAAATAACCTCCTATTGCATTTTATGATTCGTTTTTCATAATATGATAATTGCTTTTTTAATATATTTATTTATGCTATGATATAACACGAATAATAAAAAGAGGAGATACTAAAATGATTAAAGCAATTATTTTTGATATGGATGGTTTAATGATTGATAGCGAAAGAGTGACTTTTGAATGTTATCAAGAAAGATTAAAAGATATGAATTTAACAATGGATGAAGAATTTTATAAAACATTATTAGGTAAACCTATTAAAGGAATTTATCAAAGATTTTATGATGTTTATGGAAATGATTTTCCTATTGAAACAGTAATTCAAGATGTTCATCAATTAATGGCTGAACGTTTCGAAAAAGAAGGTGTACCTGTTAAAAAAGGACTTGTTGAATTATTACATTATTTAAAAGAAAATAATTACAAAACAATCGTTGCCACTTCAAGTAACAGAGATCGTGTAGATAAAATCTTAGCACAAGCTAAAATCACTGAATTTTTTGATGATTCTATTTGTGGAGATGAAGTTTCTAAAGGAAAACCAAATCCTGAAGTTTTCTTAAAATCATGTCAAAAACTTGGTGTTAATGTGGACGAAGCTATTGTTTTAGAAGATAGTGAAGCCGGAATTCAAGCAAGCTATGATGCAAACATCAAAGTCATCTGCATTCCTGATATGAAATACCCAGAAAAGCAATATGAAGATAAAACATTTAAAATTCTAAAAGATTTAACTGAAGTTACAGCTTATTTAAAAAGTCTCTAATTAAAGAGACTTTTTTAGTATATCATAAATTAAATCAACAACACGTTTTGTATTTTTACCATCTTGATATTCAAAAAACATATTTTTAAAAGCTTCTAAATCTCCAACTTCCTTCTTTTGAATCCCTTGAATCAACTCGTTTATAGTTTTACAAATTTTTCCTGGAAATAAGTCAGTATTTACATAACATCCAACATCTTTTAAATAATCATTTAAATCTGGAACATAAAAATACATTGGTTTATTCAAAATAGAATAATCAAAAACAATTGACGAAAAGTCAGAAATCAACATATCACTTAAAGCAAACAATTCATGTGTATCTTCATTAAACATATCAATAATACGAGGATGCTGTGGAAGACAAACATTTTTTAATAATGGATGCAATTTATAAATAAGATACGTATTTTCATCAAAAGAATTTATTAACTTTTCACCATCAAATGGAAGCATTGTAAAACCTTGGTAAATATTTCCCCTAAAAGTAGGAGCGTATAAAATAATTTTTTTATTCTTCAACATTGGATACTTAGCTAACAATTTATTTTTAGATACTTTTAAATAATTATCATCAAATAAACAATCTACCCTTGGCATACCAGTAACAACAACGTTTTCTTCTTTAACAGAAAAGGCCTCACCATATGGCTTTTTCCAATAAGAACTATTTGCTATCACATAATCATAATTTTTAATTGGATATTTCCTAGCAAGTGCATTCCCAAATTTTTTTATTGCACCACAAGCATGCCATACTTGTATCACATTGACACCTTCTCTTTTAAAAGTAGAAACAACATAATTATTATCTCTTATAATAACCACTTTTGATGTATTAATTACAAAAAGCTGTTGAATACAATTAAGCATATATAAAAAGTTTTGTTTTATTCCTTGTTGATCATACTCAATAACAACTTTTTTGAGATTTAATTGTTTATCTTGTTTTAAAACATCATAAATCAATTTCATATCAGAATCTAAATATTTAGATTCCAAAGAAACAAAGGCAACTTGATTTTCTTTTATTTTAAATCTCTTAACAAAAATATTCAAAAATCCCAAAATAATATTTAATATTAATTTTTGTAATCCCATCTTAGCACCTACTTAAAAACAATATCAACTACTCGCTTAGACGCTTTACCATCTTCATGATTATTAAAACGTTGATTAAACTTATCTAAACGTTGATAATCGTAACCTTTTTTAATTTCTTCTAATAGTTGATTCTCATCTTCAATAATATCTCCAGGTAAATCATGATAAATATCTAAATAAAAACCTCTTAGTTCATCTCGATAATGAATCAAATCATACATATAAAAATAAATAGGTCTTTTTAAAATAGCATAATCAAAGAAAACACTTGAATAATCAGTAACTAAAGCATCCGCAATAATGTATAAATTAGAAATATCTTCATTTGCTTCTACAAAATAAACAAATCCTTGATATTGATCAATATCAAAATCATTAACAATTAAATAATGAGGCTTAAATACAATAACATATTCATCCCCTAATATTTTTTGCCATTTATCAAAGTGAACTTCTAATTTAAAAGTATAACCTTTGGTTATATAAGAATTATCTCGCCATGTTGGTGCGTAAAGAAGTACCTTTTTATCAAGAGGAATCCCTAATTTTTTCTTAATGTTTAAAACATCTTCTTCTTTATAGTTTGTTAAAAAATCATTTCGAGGATAGCCAGTTTCAATCAACCTTTCTCTATTAATTCTAAAAGCACTTTGGAAAACTTCAGTTGTAAAAGCACTTGGAGAAATCATATAGTTATACTTTTTAACATCTTGTGCGTATGTTTCATGCATCATTTCTTCATTCATGCCACTTCGATAAAAAGTTGTTCCTTCAGGAACTTCTATATCAAACGCTAATTTTTTAAGCGGTGTTCCATGCCATGTTTGTAAATATATTTGATTTTTCTTTTTTAAAACATACATTGGTAATTTGCAATTTGCAATCCAATATTGACTTCTTGCAAGATAAAAGAAATAAGGAATTGAAAAATATTCAATTACTTTAGCATTTTCAATAGAAATATTTTTCTTTTTATGATGCTTAATAGCCCATATAAAACGATAATCTTTAAACTTATCTTGTTGTCTCATATATTCATAAATAGCTCTAGGATTATCACTATATCCCTTACCATGAAAAGCAATAAACAATACTGTTTTTTTATGAGTTGGTATTAACTTATAAGTTATTCGATAAATAAACTTAATTGTTTTACCTAAGATATTTTTTATTAGTCTAAGCATTTTTAAACCTCCTTATAAAAATAAGGGGTAACCCCCCCCTTATTTAAATACTGCTTCAACTGCTCTTTGTGAAGCATTTCCATCATCGATAGAACAGAATTTATCATAGAATACTTCATAACGTTGAGCATACTTTTGATTCATTTCATCAAGATGTTTAATTTGATCAATTACTTCTTTAGTCGAATAAACTAGTGGACCAGGAAGTTCTTTTTCCATATCAATATAGAAACCTCTTAAAACATCACGATATTTATCTATATCATAAGTATAGAATAACATTGGTCTTTTTAAGTTAGCATAATCAAAGAAAACACTTGAATAATCTGTAATACAAATATCAGAAATTAAATAAATTTCAGTAATATCATCATATTTAGATAAATTATAAGCAAAATCTTCAACTCCTGTAACATCTAAAGCATCCGCAATATAATGATGTGTTCTAAGCAAGATGACATATTCGTCTCCTAACTCTTTTTTCATCATTTCTAAATCTAATTTTAACTTAAATTTATATTGCCCTTTTCCATAGTATTCATCATCTCTCCATGTTGGTGCATATAAAATTGTTTTCTTATCTAATGGAATATGAAGTTTCTTTTTCAAATCTAATGCAATTTGATCTTTATTCGGCGCATACAATAAATCATTACGAGGATAACCAATTTCTAACATTGTTCCATTTGTATACATAAAACAGCTTTTAAAAATATCACTTGAAAATTTATTTGCTGCAATTAAATAATCCCATTCTTGTTTTTGACGATAAAATTGAGATTTATAAGTTGGAGAAGCTGCAGTCACTTCTTCTTGATCAAAGGCTAAACGTTTAAGTGGTGTTCCATGCCATGTTTCTAAGAAAACTTGACCTTCTCTTTTTCTAAACCATAACGGTTGTCTAATATTAAAAACAAAATATTTAGATTTAGCTAGATAATACGCATATTTCTTCGTAAATCTCTTAACAATGATTCCTTCATATGGAAGTTTTTCTTTAGGATCATTTAAAACCCAAATAAATTTATATTTTCCTGGATAATTTTTAGCTAAATATTCATATATATATTTTGGTGAATCAGCATAACTTTTACCCATAAAAGTTTCAAACATAATCCAATTTTCTTCAATAGGTTCATTGATATATTTATGACGATATAAATACTTATTAATTTCATTTTTATTTTTTAATATCTTTTTCATCTTATTTTTAGCAAGATGTTTAGCAATCACTTTTTGTGTTTGTTGTAAATCATGATTTCTAGCAAG
>UQVG01000117.1 GCA_900544435.1 uncultured Erysipelotrichaceae bacterium
CCTCTCTCGAAATGGATTTGCAACTATTTTATCATCAAAAAAAATGGCTAACACCTCAAGCCCATGCTTTTATTGAATTTACAAAAGATTATTTTAATAATGAATTTAAGTTATAAATGTATGAATATTTTGATAATCATACATTTAGCCTTTTGAACATATAAAAAAGACACTTCTTTATCTTGAAGTGTCTAGTTTTTTTAACCAATTTGAAAATACTTCTAAACCTTCTTTAACGAGTTGTGGATCATTTGCAAGTCCAAAACGTAAATGATTTTCCACGTCAAAACAACATCCCGGTACAAAGAAGACCCCTGTTTCTTCTTGTAACTTTTCACAGAAAGTATTTGAATCTATTTGGTAATCATATTTTAGAAAACAAACTGTTCCATATTTTGGAATAACACAGGAAAGATGTGGATGAGCTTGTAGCCACTTCTTTAAATAACTTTTGTTTTCTTCTAAAATCTCACGATTTCTTGCTAAAATTTCATTATTGTATTTTAACGTAAGAGCTCCTAAATAATCATTAATAGGTCCACTACTAATAATCGAATAATCACGTCTTTCATTGATTAAACGAATAAGTTCTTTGTCTTTTGTTTTGATCCAACCAATACGAAGTCCAGGAGTTGATAAAACTTTAGAAAGTCCTGCTGTTGCTATTCCTTTTTCATAAAGATCACTAATAGATTCTTCTTGATAAAGTCCTCGATAGATTTCATCAACAAGAACATAGAGATCATGCTTTTTACATATTTGAATCAGTTGTTGCATTTCATCATGATCTAAAGTTGTTCCAGTAGGATTATTTGGTAAATTCAAACAAATCATTTTTGTATTTTCTTTAATATTTTTTTCTAATTCTTCAAAATCTATTTTCCATTCATTTTCTTCTTTTAAATGAATAAAATCAACTTCTACCCCTAAAGATTCAGGAAAACTATAAAGTTGTTGATACGTTGGTAAAAATGATAAAATATGATCATTTGTTGAAAGTAATGTCATTAAAACAAGTTCATTGGCATTGACACCACCATGACAAATAGCAATTTCTTCATCATCACCACTTTGATATAAACTTAAAATACCTTTTTTTAATTCATGAGAACCTTCAATAGCACCATAATCTAAAGAAAGATTCATTAAATCTTCTAATGAATCTTTTTTGTCATACGCTAATAATTCCTTTAAAGTTAAAGATTTAGCAACTGTATCTGCCAAGTTATAACGACAGTTATTTTCATGTAAAGTCATATAAGACTCTACTTCAAAACGTTGTAGTTTCATTAGTGCATAACCTTCTTTAAGAAATCTTGAGCACGTTCAGTTTTAGGATTTTCATAGAAAGCTTTTGCATCATTTTCTTCAACGATTTTACCATTTTCTAAGAAAATAACACGATCAGCAACTGTTTTAGCAAAGCCCATTTCATGAGTGACAACAATCATTGTCATTCCTTCTTTAGCAAGTTGTTGCATAACTTCTAATACTTCAATAACCATTTCTGGATCTAAGGCACTTGTAGGCTCATCAAAAAGCATAATTTCAGGGTTTGTACATAAACTTCTTGCAATCGCTACCCTTTGTTTTTGTCCACCAGATAATTTGTTTGGATATTCATCTTTTTTATCTAATAAACCAACTCTTGTAAGATAATTACAAGCAATTTCATTTGCTTGATTTTCATCCATATGACGTACTTTTGTAAGCGAAAGTGTTAAATTTTCTAAAACTGTCATATGTGGAAATAAATTGAAATGTTGAAAAACAAAGCCCATTTTATTTCTTAATTCTTGATAATTAGCATTTTTAGGATCTAAAACTTCTCCATTGAGGTACACATTTCCTGTTTCAGGCACTTCTAAACCATGAATACATCTTAAAACTGTACTTTTACCTGAACCAGAAGGTCCAATTAAACAAACGATTTCTCCTTTTTTAACTTCAAGAGAAACATCATCAACTGCTTTTACTTTTTTAAATTGTTTTGATATATGTTCAACTTTAATCACTTTCAGCTAACCTCTTTTCTACATATCTACCTAAATAAGAAATACTAATTGTCATAATTAAATAATAAACTGCGACGATACAATAAGGTGACATAACATCATAATATTGTGCCCCCACTACTTGTGCAGATTTTAATAATTCAACTGCTCCAATACAACTGATTAATGATGAATCTTTAATTAATGTAATAAATTCACTAATCATTGGCGGAACAATTCTTTTGAAAGCTTGTGGTAAAATAACAAGTCTCATTGTTTGTTTATAAGATAGTCCTAAAGTTTCACAAGCTTCCCATTGTCCTTTATCAACACCATTGATTCCACTACGAATAAGTTCTGTTGAATAAGCTCCACTATTAATAGACATAGCAATAGCACCAATTAAAAAGACATTAATTCTCAATACATTTCCTGTAAACGCTGTATAAATAGATGGAATAACAGAGAATAAAATCAAGATTTGAAGTAACATTGGTGTCCCACGAATCACTTCAACATACACATTACCAATAATTCTTAAAATTTTATATTTTGATCTTTTTGCAGAAGATCCTAAAATCCCAAAAACAATACCAAATAAAAGGGATACAGCAGCTAGTAAAAGCGATACTACTGCACCCTTAGCAAAGTAAAGTAAGTTTTCAGGAGTAAACACTTTTGAAAAAGCTACAAACATTTCTATACCCCTTTTCTATAATTTTTTATTTTTCTAATGGTGATAAATCATATTTTTTACATAATTTATCGTAATCTTTTGAAGCTAAGAATTTTTCAATACATTTATTCATTAATTTGATCATTTTTGTATTACCTTTTTTAGCAATAATATAATTCTTTTCATCCATTAATGAACCATCTAATTGAGTAAAGTTTCCACTAGATACGTATTGTTTAGCAACACCTAAATCAACGATTGCTGCATCATATTGATTACTTGCTAAACCATTGAAAATATCTTGAACATTTTTCATTGAAACAACATCTGCATCTTTAACTTCTTTGGCAGCTTGTTCACCAGTAGCTCCAGTTTGAGCAGCTAATTTTTTACCAACTAATTGATCATTTGAAGTAATTGATGAACCATTTGGTACAACAGCAACTTGTTGAGATCCTAAATATGGATCAGACCATTCAACAACTCTATCTTCACTATAAGTAAAACCAGAAATACCTAAATCAATTTGATCACCTTGAATTTGAGTAACAATGTTATCAAAATCCATTTGTTTGAATTCTAATGAATAAGTTTTACCTTCCATATCAGATAAATAACCTTCAAATAATTTGACCATGTCTACGTCAAAACCAACAATATCACCTTTTTTATTTAATGATTCATAAGGTGCATAATCAGGTGATGTCCCAATTGTAATTGTTACATCAGCATCATTTTTACTGCTTGATGAACATCCAGCAATAGCACAAGTCATTACAAGTGCTAACATTAATTTTAATACTTTTTTCATATTCTTTTCCCCTTTTCTACCCAATAAAAAACGTCTCCTAGCAATTGCTAAGAGACGAAAGATTCCGCGGTACCACTCTTGTTGATATGATAATCATATCCACCTCACCGTTAAAGCTGGTTTGCTTGTTATCCTATGTATTCAGATAACCCTCTCCAAAGTGCGCTTCATTTTATTTTCAATACCTAATTTCCACCAACATAGGCTCTCTAACATATCCAATAAAACTACTCTCTTTTTCATTGAGTTTATTTATATACCTGTATTATAGATAATATTTAAGCTTTGTCAACATTCCTCGATTATTTTTTTGATAAAACTTTATCATTGAAAGAATGCACTACCTTCATTGCTTTTTCTAAAGGAGCATTCATTTCTTGCAATTGTTCTAAAACATCATCAAGTTGTTGATTTACTTCTTGAATACTGTCTCTTGTATCTTGTATTGTTTGTTTGGTTTTCTTTTTAGCATCACCACTATGTAATAAAAAGAAAATACCTAATGCCATACATACAAATATTCCAGCAATAATCAAAATATCTTTAATAATTTCCATGATCTCACCCATCTTTAGTATAGCCTATTTTACTTAATCAATCCAGCCAAAATGACGACAAGCGTATTCAATACCGTCATCATCATTTCTTTTTGTCACAAAATTTGCGACTGCTTTGACTTCATCGATTGCATTACCCATAGCAATACCTAAAGGTGCTTGATCAATCATAGAAATATCATTTAAGCCATCCCCAAAGACCACAATATCCTTTTCATTTCCCTTTAATAAATGAACCATTTCTAAAATACCTTTATATTTATCTGCTGGTTCAATAATAATTTGACCTTTAAAATAGCGCATATATTCCAAAGTTCCTAAATCTAATAATTTTTCTTCTTGTTCACTACATTCAATAAATACTTTATAAATTTCTTTTACTTGATGAAAGTCTATGCTTTCATCAACAACTAATTTTACAGGAAGTTTTTGATCTTTTTGATCACTTTGATTCGTATATAAAACAGCTTCATTGCCCAATGCAACTGCAAATGGTAAATGATGTTCAATACATTGATCAATGACACGATTGGCTTGAACAAAATCAATTGGTTTAATATATTGAAGTTCATTATGTAAAGTAATACCATTTCCCCCATCTGTTACCAAACAATCAATATGAGCTTCTTTAGCAGCATCCATCGCCATATATTGTGCTCTTCCTGTAGCAATAGCAACAAAATGTCCATTTTCTTTTAATTTATATAATGTACGATATGTACTTTCTAAAATCTTCCTCCTGGATTATCATCTAAAAGTGTTCCATCAATATCAAAAAATATATATTTTCTTTCCATATTACTCTTCTCCTTTAAATTGCATATTATATAGCCTTGCATAATTCCCATTCAATTTCATCAACTCTTCATGTGTTCCTTGTTCTTCTATGCCATTTTCTGTTAAAACACAAATATGTTTAGCATTTTTTATCGTTGATAAACGATGAGCAATGACAAAAGTTGTACGATCTTGAGATAACTTTTCTAAAGATTCTTGCACAATGCTTTCACTTTCATTGTCTAACGCACTTGTCGCTTCATCAAAAATAAGAATTGGTGGGTTCTTTAAAAAAACACGTGCAATTGAGATACGTTGTTTTTGTCCACCTGAAAGTTTGACCCCACGTTGTCCACAATCCGTATCATAGCCATCTTCTAATTCCATAATAAAATCATGAGCATTTGCCTTTTTAGCGGCTTCAATGACTTCTTCATCACTTGCCTCTAAATTTCCATAACGAATATTATCCATGATGGTTCCTGTAAATAAGTAAACATCTTGTTGAACAATCCCAATATTTTCTCTTAAAGATTGTTGTTTGATTTCTTTGACATTGATTCCATCAATTAAGACATTTCCTTTCGTTGCTTCGTAAAAACGAGGAATCAAAGAACAAATCGTTGTCTTACCAACTCCTGATGATCCAACAAAAGCAATATACTCTCCTGGTTTTACATCTAAATTGATATTATTTAACACATAAGGTGTTTGTTCATTATAGCGAAATGAAACATGATCAAAAGTGACATTCCCTTCAACATGTTGTAATACAACTGCATTTTTTGTATCTTGAATATCTGGTTCAATTTCTAGTATTTCCATAAAACGTTCAAAACCAGTCACGCCTTCTTGAAATTGTTCCGTAAAGTTTAAAAGTTTTTTTACAGGATCTATTAAGTTCGTGACATAAAGCAAAAAGGCAATTAAATCTGCAACATTAATACTTCCATAAGAAATAAATAAGGTTCCAAAAAAGATAACCGATACTGTAATTAAACTCGTAAAAGAAGTAAGTCCTGCATTGTATCTTCCCATATAATAATAACTATTTTTCTTAGCATTTACATAATGTCCATTTTGTTTATCAAAACGTTCTAACTCTTGATCTTCATTTGCAAAACTTTTAACAACACGAATTCCTGATAAATTATCTTCAATGCGTTCATTGATATCCCCAATTCTCTCTTTATTTCTTTTAAAAGCTTTTTTCATCTTTTTATTATAATACCAAGCAAATAAAAACATAAATGGTAAAATCGCAAACAAAATCAATGTCAATTTGACATTAATATATGAAAGTAAAATAAAGGCCCCAATAAACTTAATAATCGAAATGACAATATCTTCTGGTCCATGATGATAAAGTTCAGTTAAAGAAAATAAATCATTCGTTAGACGTGACATCAATTGTCCTGTATTTTGTTCATCATAAAAGCGAAAAGATAATTTTTGATAATGACTAAATAATTCATTACGTAAATCTCTTTCCATATAGACACCCATAACATGTCCTAAATAACCAATAAAATAATTACAAAAATATTCAACAACGATCAAACAAAGCATAAAAATTCCTAGTAAATAAATTTTAGAATAATCAATTTCTGGTTGATTTAAAATCGTTCCTGTAATATAGCGTGTAATCATGGGATAAACAAGCGTAATAGCAGCTGAAACCATCGCACAAAACATGTCTTTAAAAAATAAGACTTTATAGTTTGTATAGTAAGATAAGAATTTTTTCCATCTTCCTTTCATATAAAAACA
>UQVG01000118.1 GCA_900544435.1 uncultured Erysipelotrichaceae bacterium
TTTATAAAAATTATTACTATTTTTTATATAATCCTTATAAGAAGAAATTGGATATGTATCTGAAATATAATCACTATAATCATATGTGACTTGTGTTTTTGTTTCTTTAACTTTTTCATCACTAGAAATGACTTCTACTTTCTCCGTTGTAATCATATCTAGGTTTCCTTTACATATTGTTGTTTTTGTTAAATGACTTGTTAAATAGAAAACAATTCCACCTATCAATACAATAAAGATAATTCCTATTATTAATACTTTTATTTTCTTTTTCTTGTTTTCCATTTTTTTCTCCTTTAAAAAAATCACATTTTTCAATGTGATTATAAACGATTTATTAAATTTTGCAATTCTTCCTCACTAAATTGATATTTTGTATTACAAAATTGACATGTGATTTCACAACCATGATCTTCATCAATCATACTTTGAAGTTCTTGTTTTCCAATTGTTGATAAAGCATTGATCATTTTTTCTCTTGAACAATCACAAGTAAAGAATAAATCTTGTTGATCTGTGATTTCAACATCATCAAAAATCATTTTTAAGATTTCTTCTGGTGTTTTTCCTTCATGAATTAATGAAGAAACAGCAGGGAAATCTTTTATTTTTTCTTCAATATAAGAAATATCTTCTTCAGTAGCATCTGGTAATAATTGAATAATAAAACCACCTGAAGATAAGATTTCATTTGTTTCATCAACTAAAACACCTACAGAAACAACAGATGGTGTTTGTTCACTTGCCATGAAATAATAAGAAAAATCATCACCGATTTCTCCAGTTTGAAGAGGAACTGTTCCACAGAATGGTTCTTTTAACCCCATATCTCTAATAACTTGTAACGTTCCTTGTGTTCCAACAGCCACACCTACTGCTAAATGTCCAGTATCATTATAAGTATAATGAACATGTGGATCACCTACAAAACCTTTAATATGTCCATCACCACATGTAACAGCCATCATTGTTCCAATAGGTCCACCACCATTAATTGTGACAGTCATTTTTTCATTATTTTTATTCATTGCAGCCATCATAAGAGTTGCTGACATCATTCTTCCAAGAGCAGCAGATGCTGTAGGCCACAAATCATGTTCTTGTCTTGCTTTTTCTAATAACTCAGTTGTTTGACATGCAAAAACACGACAATTTTTACTATTGACTAAACCTCTAACTAAATAATCTTTCATTTTTCTTTTCTATAAAAAGAACACGGAAGAAAATATCGGAATAATCATACTTAGTGATATTAAGATGATTACAATTCTCTTTGTTCGTGTACTCATATTTATCCCCTTTCTAAATGAAAAAAAGCGAATTTCGCTTTATTTCATTTCATCTAATAAATCATCTTGATCATCAATTGATGGTTTTTCTTCTTTAACTTCTTGAACAGGTTCTTCAGTTAAAGTTCCATCATGATGTTCTAACATTTTACCTGTATTATATAAAGATTCAATATCTTCACCAGATAATGTTTCATGTTCAAGTAATGCTTCTGCAATACAAATAAGTTTTTCTTTATTTTGTTCAATAATATTTGTTGCTTCTTGATAACAAGCATCAATAATTTTACGTACTTGAACATCAATTTCATAAGCAATTTGTCCTGAATGTGTATTACTTCTTTGAGTATAATCTCTACCTAAGAAAACTTGTCCATTTTCAGAATCATATTGAATAGGTCCAAGCTCTGACATACCTAATTCAGTAACCATCATTCTCGCAATTCTAGTTGCTTGTTCAATATCATTATGTGCTCCTGAACTTACATCTCCAAAGAAGACTTCTTCAGCCACACGTCCACCCATATATCCTGAAATAGTTGCTTTTAATTGACTCTTAGTTTGGAAATATGTTTCTTCTTTAGGTGTCATTAAGTTATAACCACCTGCTTGTCCACGAGGAACAATTGTAACTTTTTGTACTTTATTGGCATCTTCTAAAGTTAAACCAATTAAAGCATGTCCTGCTTCATGGTAAGCCACTAAGCGTCTTTCTCTTTCAGTATATTTACGTGATTTCTTAGCAGGTCCACCCATAACACGGTCTACTGCTTCATCAATATCAGCCATTGTAATTAAATCATGATTTTGTCTTACAGCAAGTAAAGCAGCTTCATTTAAAACATTTGAAAGTTCTGCCCCAGAGAATCCTGGTGTACGTTGAGCAATGTTATCAAAGTTAACATCTGGTGTAAAACGTTTATTTCTTGCATGAACTTTTAAGATTTGACTACGTGCACGTTTATCTGGATTAGCTACTTGGATTTGTCTATCGAAACGACCTGGTCTAAGTAAAGCTGGATCTAAGACATCTGCACGGTTTGTAGCTGCTAAAACGATAATTCCTTCATTTCCAGAGAAACCATCCATTTCAACTAATAATTGGTTAAGTGTTTGTTCACGTTCATCGTGTCCTCCACCCATACCAGTACCTCTTTGACGACCAACTGCATCAATTTCGTCAATGAAGATAATACATGGTGCTGTTTGTTTTGCTTTTTTGAACATGTCTCTTACACGTCCAGCACCAACACCAACGAACATTTCTACGAATTCAGAACCTGAAATTGAGTAGAATGGAACGTTTGCTTCACCTGCTACCGCTCTAGCAAGTAATGTTTTCCCTGTCCCTGGTGGACCTACAAGTAAAACACCACGTGGGATCTTAGCACCCATATCCGCAAATTTCTTTGGTGTTTTTAAGAAGTCAACTAATTCTTTAACTTCTTCTTTTTCTTCATCCATTCCAGCAACATCACTAAAATGTGTTTTAGAATTTTTTTCTAGTTTAGCTCTTGAATTACCAAATTCAAATGCTTTGTTATTACCACCAGCAGTATTTGACATCATCTTCAAGAAGAAGAACATTCCACCAAATAAAATCAAGTATGGTAATAAACTTATAATGAAGTTCAAGAATTGATTTCTTTCAGCATCATTGACAACATTGATTTTTGTACCATTTTCATCTAACAAGCTAATTAAAGAATCTAATTCAGTTTCTGTTCTTGGAATAACAACAGAAAATTTAGTATCTTCTTTTTTACCATTGCTTGCTTTTTTAGAATATGTTCCACTTACATCAATGACTAATGATTTAGGAACGATTTCTACATCTTTTACTTTTTCTTTTTGAACTATCTCTATAAACTTATCATATCTAATTTCTGACGATTCACTTTGATTAAAGAAAGGAATTGCCACAGAAATAACCATCAATACAATAAGCCATGGTAGGATAGACTTCAACAATCCTTTTTTATTTCCCATAAAATCTCCTAACTATTTTTTATAACAATCTTCTTTTAATATACCTATATAAGGTAATTGACGATAACGTTCATTAAAATCAAGACCATATCCTACAACAAAGGCATTAGGAATTTTAAATCCTGAATAATCAGCTTTCATATCAAAAACACGACCTTCTTCTTTATCTAATAAAGTCACGATTTTAACACTCTTAGCATGTCTTTTTTCTAACATTTCTTTAACGTTATATAAAGTCTTTCCAGTATCTAAAATATCTTCTACGATTAAAACATTCTTACCACGAATATCTTCTTTAATATCTTGTCTAACAACTAATGTTTTAGATTCAACACCACTATAACTACTTACTGACATAAAGTCGAATTTAACATCACTTTTTAAATGTTTAGCAAGTTCTGCCATAAATGGAACTGAACCTTTTAATAAACCAACTAATAAAATTTCTTGACCAGCATAATCTTGATCAATTTGTTTTGCTAATTCATCACATTTAGCCTTAATTTCTTCTTCTGTATATAATATTTCTTTTATATCCTTGTGCATACCTTACACCTCACTTACATGTGTCATATTTTATCACAAAAACATTTGGTTTTGTATATAAATACTTGATATTTTTGGCGATATGTGGGATCAAAATGATCTCACCATGGCAATTTTCAACAATTGGCCATATTTTACGCTCATCTCTAGGAATTTTACGATCTATAAATAGCCTAGAGACCTTTTTTGTTCCTCCAGATGTTTTGATTGTATCACCATTTTTAAAACATCTGATAACTATTGGAAAGTCTTCTTTTGAAAGAAAAACACCATCGTGAAGATGTCCTTGATCTGTTAAAAAATAATGTAATTGTTGATCTTTATAAAAAGATTCATACTTTACATAATAAGTATCGTCAATTTCTTTTTTTCTAACGGCTACATTATTATACTTTTTTATGAACACAAAATTAACAGGTAATGATATTTCAATATTTGGTTTTTTTGAATGGATTTGTTTAATAATTTCTTGTACTAAGTTTTCTGTTATTAGTGGTGGATAGATTTCTTTTTTTAACATATAATAAATGATTTGATCTAATGATTCTGTTGGTAACTTATATAAATACAAGAAATGATTTTGATCATATTCTTGATAAATTTGTTGGAGTTTTGCTTGTTGGATTTTATATTGTTGATTATGTTTTTTTGACTTTTCTATTAATTCTTGTTCATTATATTTTTTAAGATCAATATGTCTTACATGATTACGTGTATAACGTGTATCATAGTTTGTATAGTCTTCATGATATTCAAGATGATTTTTAGTACAATAATCTATAAGTTGTTGTTTTTTTAACTTTAATAAGGGTCTTACAATATGCATATTTTTAACATAAGATTGTTCTTTTATACCCAAATATCCCTTTGTGTTATGTCTTTGTAATTGCATCACGATCGTTTCTAAATGATCATTTAAATGATGCCCTAAAATAATCGTATCAATCCCATTTAAATCACCTATTTCTTTATAAAAAGCATATCTTTTTTCTCTTGCTAACATTTCAAAATTACCTTTTTGATATTCTTTTTTATCTCCTTGTCTTACATAAAAAGGAAGATGATGATTTTGACAATAACTACGTACGAGATTTTCATCAAGATCACTATCTTCTCTAAAATGATAATTATAATGTACAACAATGACATTGTATGCTTTTTTAACTAACATATCTAATAAAGCCATCGAATCGACGCCACCTGATACTCCTACAAGATATTTTCTATTTTTATCTAATAAACTTTCATCTAACATAATCTCACCGCTTGTATTATAGCATATCTCTAATTTCTATTGACCACTTTAATAACAATAATACTCATATCATCTAGATCTTTCTTTTGAAAAGATTTTTGAAAAAGAAAGGAAACAATTTCATAAACTGACATCTTTTCAATTTCTTCTTGATATTTTTTTAATAAATCAAAGAAATGTTCTCCTACTCCATCACTTGTAAGAATCAATATATCATTTTCTTTGATTTTCATATCATAAGAAACCATCTTCATTGTAGAAGCCATTCCTACTGGTAAAGAATGTGAATGTAAAACATCTATTTGATGATTTCTTATTAAATAACTTTCATAAGCTCCATATTTAATTACTTTTAATCTTGAATTCATTAAATTAAAATCAAATAAATCTAATGTCGTATACATATCTCCTTGATTCTTTATCTTTAATAACGTATTTAAAGTATTCAATGTATCTCTTAATTGAATGCCATTTTTAAGCAATTGACTTAAAACATCCAATGTTAACTTACTTTCCTTATAAGCAATATAACCTTGTCCCATACCATCAGATAAAGCCACATAATGATGTTCATCCAAGCCAAAAGTAAGAATACTATCTCCACATTGTTGTTCTAAAGCATACTGTTTTTTCGCAAGTTGTAATGTATATTTAAGTTCATGTTTTAATAAAATTGAAGTATAACCTATTTGAAGATGTTGTTTTTTAATAGAGACAAGATCTAATGATTCATTTAAATAATTTTCTAAAATAGGAATAAGTTCTTCTGTTACAGTTTTTTCATCTATATCTTCTATTCCTATTTCTAACATATAATTTTCATAATCTTTTTTTATTTTCTTTAAATAATATACTTCAAAATGATACGCTTTTAAATGTTCTAAGATTTTCTTTTCATTATCTTGTTCATCTATCTTTTTAGAAAAATTTTGAAACACATGCCCCATTACAGAAAACTCTTGAAATAAATCTTTTTTCAAATGATCATGTGCATGATTTACTTTTAACATCTTAAAATAACCTTTTTGATGATTCTTTAAACTCTTTAAATAATCATCCGGCTTTAAACAATGTTGATAAATATATTGATAATCATCTACCTCTAAATCTTTTTGAATTCCCTTAGAAATCAACTTACCTAAACGACTCATTCCTTCTTGACTATAAAAACAATATTTTTTAGAAGAACAATGATGACACACATCCTCATAAACATATCCCACATATTCAGATAAATGGGTTTCTTGATTTTCTTCTTTAAAAACTTCTGTGAGTTGATGAAATAAAGATGCAAAAGCATCGGCTTTACTTTTAAGTTGTTCTTGATAACTTATTTCTATAAATTCTGGATTGATCTTTATTTTTTTATTTTTAAATTGTGGAGAAATCATAAATAAAAAAACTGGAACAAGAATCACAAAAGCATAATAGAAGTAATTATAGTTAATAAAAAAAGGTAATGTAATATGTGATAATAAGAAAATAGA